>NZ_JCAXEC010000049.1:0-253 GCF_059758715.1 Sphingobacterium sp. GQ94 | reverse complement strand
AATAGAAAAACACTATCCATTGTGTTGGAATTAAAGAAAAGGAACTTCTCTGAGGTTGAAATTACCAAAATTACGGGCCTTACAATTGAAGAAATAGAAGACTTAAAGTAACCTTTAGTGGCTCTATGTCTTAAAAAACATGAGCGAATTAGATAAAATTCCTGTATATCTACGTAAGCCAATATTTGAGAAGTTGTTCAATATTGCCCAATACAGTAAATTAACCAAAGAGGAAAAAGACATGTATGATGTA
>NZ_JCAXEC010000048.1:0-279 GCF_059758715.1 Sphingobacterium sp. GQ94 | reverse complement strand
GGCTGAGTATTTCCTAGATTTGATCTATTTTTCTTTTAATTGAGAAAAAGACTGGAAAAGTGCCCTTTTAGGCTGCTTTTTTCCTTAAGTTTTGTGCAATTGCTAATAAAGCCCATTCAATTTCCACTTTTTGCTTGCCTTTGAGCATAAAGCGGCGGAACCGGTGGTTCTGTTTAATGTTTGCAAAGACTGGTTCAACATCATGGCATCGCTTCTTTCGTTTTTTTATTCCTTGCTCAGAATTCAACAAATGATATGCTTGATCTCGATATTCAATCA
>NZ_JCAXEC010000047.1:0-287 GCF_059758715.1 Sphingobacterium sp. GQ94 | reverse complement strand
GTCTTCATTATACTATTAAATAACCCACCCGGGTGAAATTAATTAAGAAATAATAGGTAATATCTTGATTAAGATACTGGAATTCAGCAATCTTAATATCGAAAAACAATCAGTATCTATATCAAAGGTAGTAAATAATTAGCTAAATATGTTAGCAACAATTAATTCATTTACTATTAATATTTTCCACCTATCCATCTTAGCAGCAATCAAAAGACGACTGATAATAATCTTTTGTAAACCCGCTACATTTTTTTTGTAAATATCCCGTCGAGTTTGAGAAACAT
>NZ_JCAXEC010000046.1:0-315 GCF_059758715.1 Sphingobacterium sp. GQ94 | reverse complement strand
TATAAAATACAATCTTATACTATACGCTCGTGGAGAATAACGGATTCGAACCGTTGACCCCCTGCGTGCAAGGCAGGTGCTCTAGCCAGCTGAGCTAATCCCCCATATAATCGTGAAATGTAGTCCCGAGCAGATTTGAACTGCTGACCCCTACATTATCAGTGTAGTGCTCTAACCAACTGAGCTACGGGACTAGCTTATCTCTTTCTCTGAACGCCATCTCCCTTACTAATAAAGGGTGGGCACTTTCTTCTAAATGTCTTTTTTCTCTTCTCCTATTGATCATGTATATAACGCAGCGGATTCACCAAATCC
>NZ_JCAXEC010000045.1:0-333 GCF_059758715.1 Sphingobacterium sp. GQ94 | reverse complement strand
AATTTTTCGGACATATCGATTTGAACTTCAACCAACACAAGAGCAACAGGTGTTGTTGGATAAGCATTTTGGTTGTGTCCGATATATTTACAACCATTTTTTAAATGAAAGACAAGTACAGTATCAAACAGGTAAAAAATCTGATAATTACCATACACAGGCAGCAACACTAATAGCATTAAAGAATACAGAAGAAACTGTTTGGCTTAAAGAAGTCAATAGCCAATCTTTACAATCAGCTTTGAAATCTTTAGAAGCGGCCTACGTGAATTTCTATCGTGGTCACGCTAAATTTCCAAGATTTAAGTCGAAGAAGAAAAGGAATAGTTTCAC
>NZ_JCAXEC010000044.1:0-334 GCF_059758715.1 Sphingobacterium sp. GQ94 | reverse complement strand
ACAACAAATCGATGATTATGTCTCGAAAATTACCTACGTTTAAGCCTTATTACCAACATCAATTGATGGCCTTTCCGCCAACATTTGATGAATTGATTCCTCAAGACCATCCTGTTCGGATCATTGACCAAGTGATCAACTCGATCAATATCGATGGTATTATTGACAAATATCATCAAACGGGCGCTTCAAGCTATCATCCCTTAATGCTTTTAAAGGTGTTGATCTACGGCTATGTTTCCAATATTTACTCCAGCAGGAAACTTTCGGTTGCCTGTAAAGAGCATGTTCCCTTCATGTGGCTCAGCGGTATGAGCAGACCTGACCACAATAC
>NZ_JCAXEC010000043.1:0-352 GCF_059758715.1 Sphingobacterium sp. GQ94 | reverse complement strand
CATATTTACTCGATCTATTGACCGCAGACTTTAAATTGTCTGACACGATAGCTTTGGGCGATCCGCCATAGAAACGTAACGCATTAACACAACAGGAGATCATGTCTTCCCGTTTTTGGCTCCTACACGCTTGAACATAGGTATATTGGCTACAAGGAAGTATGGCTACAAATACTTCCACAGGAATAATCTCTCCGGTCTGCTTATCAATGATCTGAAGCTTTTTACCGGCAAAGTCGATAAACATCTCTTCACCCGCAACGTGCTGAAGTTTCATTGAGCCTTTGTCCTTAGGGTATTTGCGGCGATAATGTTCAAGGAACTGTGTATAACTATACGGTTCTGCTGCTAA
>NZ_JCAXEC010000042.1:0-364 GCF_059758715.1 Sphingobacterium sp. GQ94 | reverse complement strand
CTCTTGTTCTTGCGTTTTCCGCTATTAAAAAAAGCACATGATCTAGGGATAGCACTTGGCGATATCTACAATAAGTGCAAGAGTAAGAAGGTGGCATTTACCAAGCTTGGACTATGGCACAATCAGGTGGAGCATGCCGGTATATCGTCTTTTGAGAGCGTGGCTAGATCGGTAGCTGCACATCATCCCTATATACTTCATTATTTTGATAACAAGAGCACGAATGCTTCTGCGGAATCTTTCAATGCGAAGTTAAAGGCGTTCAGAAGTGTCTTCCGTGGAGTTAGAGACACCAAATTCTTCTTATATCGGGTTATGAAACTTTATGCTTAAAAAATCACCCCCCAAGAATTCCGATTGATCC
>NZ_JCAXEC010000041.1:0-411 GCF_059758715.1 Sphingobacterium sp. GQ94 | reverse complement strand
TAAATAAATCTTGGAGTGGGAGTGTTAAGTTTCTATCTTTGCACCACTCCGCAAGGGAGGGAAGCTGGAAACAGCACTGAAATGGGATTAGAAACGTTTGGTAAATGTGGTTTATTTAGAGCTTACGATTTACCGGAAAAAGTCGCTCAGAATTATTTTAAAATAAATTTTGCAGAGTCGAAAAAGGTTTCTACCTTTGCAGTCCCAACCGAGGGGAGCAGCATAAAGCGCGATGCTTTATGCGAATAACAATGACTCATCACGCCTTATTTATAAGGCACGATATAGAAAGCCAAAGTGAGATACGGCGGCGCATAGTTCTTTAAGAAAATGATCATGTAACGCAGCGGCGGACAGCAATGTCCAAAGCTGATAAGAGAAATCTAATTAGCAATCAAATCCGGTAGAATA
>NZ_JCAXEC010000040.1:0-486 GCF_059758715.1 Sphingobacterium sp. GQ94 | reverse complement strand
CGCAAACTTCTGACCTTATTAATGCCCGAAGGGCTATTGGACTATTTCGACATTATGGAAGTGCTCCATGTTAATAAAGAGCTCCATATCCATCTTGATGAACGGAATCTTGTTCCCTCAGGCTATGAAAACATCAAACTTGAGTCAAAAGGCTTTATGCCATCATCAGAGATTCGGGACTTTCCTATTCGTGGTCAGAAAGTTACGCTTCATATTAGGCGTAGACGCTGGACGGTCTTGGAGACCGGGAAGGTGATTACCAGAGATTGGAACCTCGTTCGTGAGGGTGCTCGAATGACTACAGAATTCGGGCTTTTTTTAAAGGGAGTATTTGGATAATTATCCCATTAGCGCCAATCTGTTAGGTCTGTTTTTCCAAATGGACGGTAAACAGCTCCAAGAACAATACAAAGACTTTTTGAGTGATTTCCACGACTGGGACCAGAAACCCCATGCTGAGAGGTGGACCGTTTTCCCAGAGAATAT
>NZ_JCAXEC010000004.1:0-278164 GCF_059758715.1 Sphingobacterium sp. GQ94 | reverse complement strand
TTTTATTGTTCATTGTTAATAGTTGAATTATCTTAATCAAGACCAATAATAATCCGTATCTGAAAGCATTTTTTACTGGCATGCGTTGAGATAGTGATCACTACAATTTTTCTGAGATAGAGCAAGTAATTTTTTCCTTACGCAATCGATTGATTAAGTTGAAAAGTGTATATTATTTTTCAATTGGCTGAAAATAATATAGTTTTGGCCTATATGAATAACTTCAAGATAAAAAGTTTTTATACACTTGTAAACTAAATCTATTTATAAAGTTTTTATGATACAATAAACCTATAGAGCTCAATTTTATTTTCAAAAATGGAAGTAATTTTTTGAGGTTGAATCGTTTGTTATATCCAATGGAATCATAAATATTATGAAAGAAATAAAAAATTCTTCTAGACGCGATTTTCTCAAAAAATCGCTAATTGGTGCGGCAGCATTTACGATTGTGCCGCGATTTGTCTTAGGTAAAGGGTACTTAGCACCGAGTGATCACCTAACAAAAGGTGTTATCGGTGTGGGGTCAATGGGACGGGGTCACTTTGCATACGCAGGTACTAAAACGGTTGCTATCTGTGATGTGGACACTAGGCACTTAGCATTGGCTCAAAAGAGCTTAGGTGGTGGAATCAAAGAGCACCATGACTTTAGAGATTTAATTAAAAATCCTGAAGTTGATATTGTACATATTGCTACACCTCCACATTGGCATGCTTTAATGGCTGTTGAAGCTGCTCGCTCGGGAAAGGATATTTGGTGTGAAAAACCAATGACAAGAACGATCGGTGAAGGTAAAATAGTAAAAGAAGCTGTAAAGCAACATGGAAATATTTTTCGTTTAAATACTTGGTTTCGATTTAAAGATAATTTCTACGGTATGAATGTACCCGTGAAAAAGATCAAAAAATTAGTAGATACAGGAATGCTAGGATGGCCTTTGAAGGTTACCATTAGCAAGCATACCGGGTTTGACTGGAAATTCTATTGGATAGGAAAAGAAAACTTGCCTGTTCAACAAGTTCCAAAAGAATTGGATTATGATATGTGGTTAGGTCCTGCACCTGAGAAACCTTATAGCGAACACCGTACTCACTTAACTTTTAGAGGTTATTGGGATTATGATGGTGGTGGATTAGGAGATATGGGACAACATTACTTAGATCCAGTGCAATATTTCCTAGGGAAAGATAATGAAAGTCCTGTTAAAATTGAAGTAGATGCGCCACAACAACATTCTGATGCGGTCGGTATATGGAGGAAAATCATTTATACCTATGCTGATGGATGTCAGATTATCTTGGATGGTGCTGGTACGGAAGAGGGCAAAGCATATATTGAAGGACCTAATGGTAAGTTATATCGTGGATTTGTTTCTGATATTCCAGACATGGAACGTAAGTTGTCACAATATCCAGATCCTGCTCCACAGGTCACTGATTTTGTCGAGGCAGTTCGTACTCGTGAAAAATTTGCATTGAATGAGGAGAATGGTTACCATTCATGTACTTTAGTGAACCTAGGACTTGCAGCATTGCGTTTGAACAGAACCTTGAAATTCGATTCAGCAAAACAAGAATTTGTAGACGATGAAGCCGCAAACAGATTAATTAACCAGCCTATGAGAGGGCCGTGGACTTTCTAACTCTAAGACAATCATGAAAAAAGTATTTAACACGATAACCGCATTATTATTTCTTCAAGTTGCTGCCTATGCGCAACAACCTTCCAATCGTACCACAGCTACTAAAATCGCAGACGTACTTGCACAACAACCATCGCAAGAACAAAACAAGTTTTTACAAGCAATGAAAGAATTGGAAGGATTTACCTCCCAAGATGTAACTGCTTTATTAGCTGGATTGAAACCGCAAGGGGGAAATAATGCTTCTATAGAATTTGCTACTAATTCTTATGCTTTTTATGTGATGCAACCTGGATTTGAAAACCAGCGTTTGACTTATGTAAATGGATTAATAGCCGCCTTAGATAAAATTACTGATAAAAATAACAAGGGATATATTTTCGAAGTTCTAAAACAATGTGCTAAAAATGAAGCTATTGATAAAGTTGCTCCGTATCTAGCAGATCAGGATTTAGCAGAGAAAGCTGCTCGCGTATTAAACGCTATACGCACGCCGGAGGCTGCTTCCGCATTGAATACCGCATTGGCTAGCTCCTCAACTGAAAGAACCTCGGTAGCTATTATTGCTGCATTAGGTGATTTAAGGTCAATGGACGCTGAGGCAAAAATTATTGAACTTCTTGGGAAATATACTTCAGAAAATTTCCAATTTAATGGATTGACTGCTTTAAGTAAAATTGGAGGAGATAATTCAGCTGATGTGTTCCTGCAAAAAGTAGAACAAGCAGGCTATAAATATGATAAAAGCAATGTGGCTAGTTTATCTATAGATTATGCACAAAGATTAGCAGAGTTAGATAAAGATAAGCAAGCTAGTGATTTTGCAAGCACCTTATACAATAACGCGGCAAAGGCAAAAGCATCAACCATTCAAGCAGGAGCTCTTGCCGTTTTAATGGATATTTCTCCTGCAAAGCAGAAAAAAGAATTACTTAAATTGGTTTCTAGCGAGGACAAAGTACTCCGCAATGTGGCTTTAGGTTTACTTGCAAATGAAACCTCAGCAAAAGACCTTAAAAAATTAGCTGGTTCATTAAAGAAGCTAGACGGTGATGCACAAGAAAGTGTACTTACTTTTTTAGCTAGTAAGGATGCTACAGCTACAATTTCTTCGATTGAAAAAAGCTTAGGTTCCTTAAAAAATGAAGAAGCAAAAATTGCCGCATTTGAGACATTGACTCAGTTATCTGATGGCAAAAACGCAGCGTTTTTAATTCAACAGATTCCAAATTCTTCTGAGGCGGAGTTGGCTTCAATTAAAACCTTATTATTATCCTCAAAAGACCAAGGAACTATTGATGTGGTAAATCAAGCATTAGCGAAAGCAGATGCAAAAACTCAATTGGCTTTATTAGATGTGTTGTCTACTCGTAGGAATGATAAATCATCGACAGCTGTTTTGGAATTAACAAAATCCACAGATCCAGCAGTTCGATTGGCTGCTTTCAAGGCATTATCAAATGTTGTCAATGCGGATAATTTAGATGCTATCATCCCATTATTTGATCAAGCGAATCCTGAAGAGTTAAAAGACGCTCAAAAGGCTGCTATAATAGCGATTAATGTAAGTCCAGAGAAAGAGTCTGTGATTCAAAAATTAGCTGCTAATATCTCAAAATCTTCCGCGCCATCAGCAGGCAAGTATTTTCCAATTTTTGCTGGTGTAGGGGGAGCTGAAGCTTTAAAGGCAGTTCAGAATTATGTTAATTCCAATGGACCTTTGAAAGAGCAGGCTATTCAATCGTTGGCTAATTGGTCAAATGCTGAATCATTGCCAATCTTAATTGGTCTCTCAAGAACAGAAAAAGACGCTGCTTTATTCAGTAGTATCTTTAATGGATTACTAAAACAACTAAATGCAAGTCAAGTTAATCCTGAGCAAAAAACACTATTATTGAAAGATGCTTTTTCTTTAGCGCAAACGACTGAACAAAAGAATGCTGCACTAAGAAATTTACAATCGACTGGAACTTATCAATCTTTAATGTTTGCCAGCAAGTTAATGGATGATTCTAAATTGGGATCCACTGCGACAAACGTGGCCATGAACATTGCAATGGATAATCCAAAATTTGTCGGAAAAGATGTCCGCGCTATTTTGGAAAAGGCGGCCGAAAACCTAAGTGGTAGCGAAAGCTCTTATTTGAAAGAAGCGATTGTTCGTCAGTTATCTGAGATGCCAAATGAAGCAGGCTATGTATCCGTATTCAATGGTAAAGATTTATCTGGTTGGAAAGGCTTGGTTGAAAATCCGATTGCTCGCGCAAAGATGTCTAAAGATGAACTAGCTAAGAAACAGGCTGTTGCAGATCAAAAAATGCGTGAAAGTTGGTCTGCTATAGACGGCGATTTAGTTTTTAGCGGTCATGGGGACAACATTGCCACAGTGAAACAATACGGTGATTTTGAAATGTTGGTGGACTGGAAACTTGATCCTAATGGAAAAGAACCAGATGCAGGTATTTACTTACGAGGTACACCACAGGTTCAAATCTGGGATGTAAGTCGTACGGAAGTTGGTGCTCAGGTCGGTTCTGGTGGTCTATACAACAATGCGAAAAATAAAAAGGATCCAAGTAAGGTTGCCGATAATCCTTTAGGAGATTGGAATACTTTTAAAATCAAAATGGTCGGTGAGAACGTTTCAGTTTGGTTAAATGGTGAACTAGTAGTGGATAATGTTCCTTTGGAAAATTACTGGGACCGAAATCAATCGATCTTCCCAACTGAACAAATTGAACTTCAAGCGCATGGATCAAGAGTATGGTACCGCGATATTTATGTCAAAGAAATTCCGCGCAAAGAAATCTTTTCTTTAAGTGATCAAGAAAAGAAAGAAGGATTCGAAATGCTTTTTGATGGAACAAATTTAGATCAATGGACAAGTACAACAGCATACGAAATTAATCAAGAGGGAGCAATTCGTTCAAATCCTGATGCTAAGTATGGCACAAATCTTTATACCAAAAAAGAATATACAGATTTCATTTATCGTTTCGAGTTTAAATTAACTCCTGGTGCTAATAATGGAGTTGGAATCCGAACGCCAATCAATGGTGATGCTGCTTACAATGGGATGGAAATCCAGATATTAGATAACAAAGCTGAAGTTTATAATGATTTAAAACCGTATCAATATCACGGATCTGTTTATGGAATTATAGCGGCTAAACGGGGTGCCCTTAATCCAGTTGGCGAATGGAATACAGAAGAGATTCGAATTCAAGGAAATAAAATAAAAGTCACTGTTAATGGAAAAGTTATCGTAGATGGCGATTTAGCTCAGGCAACCAAAAATGGTACCGCTGATGGTAAAAATCATCCGGGACTTTTTAATAAATCAGGGCATATTGGATTCTTAGGTCATGGTACTGAAGTTTTCTTACGTAATATTCGTGTGAAAGCTTTATAGAAGAGGTACAGTGTTTATCTAGAACAAATTATTTAATGTAGAATAGAGCTCGGTACACCGGGCTCTTTCTGTTTTCTGTGATTTTAAACTGTAAAAAATTGAACAGCATATAACTCTTTATGCTTACTAGATCGTATAATTGTAAGATTAACAGAAAAATCAATTATTCATGGGAAAAAGACTTTCATTCATTACCCTATTCTTTTATTTAACAGCAACCTCTGCGTTGGCTCAATTAACTCCATTGACGGTGGAAAAAATCATGAGAGATCCTAAATGGATGGGAAGTTCACCCTCAAATTTCAGGTGGTCTGAGGACAGCAGATATCTTTTTTTCGATTGGAACCCACAAGCAAAACCAAAGGATGAAGTATACAGGTTGGATATTTCCAATCAGAAATATGAGTTATCCACTGACAGCATTGCGGATAATCAAAGTATTTCCAATATCGTTTATAATTCAGATCAAACTATCGGAGTTTATGAATTAGATGGAGATCTGTATCTAAGAAATAAAAAGAACAATAAAAAAGTTAGAATTACCCAAACGAACGAAAAAGAATATGCTTTGGGATTTCTGATAAGCGGTGAATTGATTTACACAAAGGACAATAATGTATTTGTATTAAATTTAAAAGAAAATACAATCAAACAACTGACCAACTTCCAAAAGTTTTCAGCGAATAAAAATACCCAAACTTTAAGTGAACAAGATAACTGGCTGAAAGAAGATCAACTTGAATTATTTGATGTTTTTAAGGATTCTAAGGAAGGTGAATCAAAAAACCTAAGTAAATCAAGAAAAATTATTGCTCTTGGCAACGCCCATTTAACCGAACTCAATGTGAGCCCGAATGGGGAGTATATTTCATATCGATTGGTATATCCTGCAGAAGGAAATCAAAACACCATCGTTCCTGATTTTATAACCCGCTCTGGCTACGTAGAAGGTTTAAACATGAGGACCAAAGTTGGAAATGAGCAAGCTGATCATAAATTTTTTGTTTATCAAGTAGAAAAAGATTCAAGTGTAGAAGTAAAAACTTCACAAATTCCTGGAATCAAGGATTTACCAGACTATTTAAAAGATTATCCTGAAAGGCAGGCAAAGCTTAAGGAGAAAGACGAAGACCGGGAGGTGTTCTGGGGATCGGCTTCATGGTCAAAGGACAGCAAGCATGCTGTTCTTACTGCCCGATCACAAGACAATAAAGATTTCTGGATCTTCGACTTAAATCCAGAGAATGGAGAACTCCGATTATTGGATAGACAACATGATGATGCGTGGATCTCAGGACCAGGTATAGCCCAAGACGTACGATGGATAGATCATAATACTTTCTACTTTCAAAGTGAGGAATCCGGATATTCCCATGTTTATACGTTTGATATATCGAATCAGACCAAAAAACAAATTACCACAGGGAATTGGGAAGTTCAATCTGTAGATCTCTCAAGGGATCATAATTATTTTTATTTGACCGCGAATAAAGAACACCCTGGAATCACTCACTACTATAAAATTCCAGTGGAAGGAGGAAGTCTAAGCCAAATTACTTCAGCAAAAGGCGGAAATCAGGTTATCATTTCCCCAAATGAAAAGTGGTTAGCCATTAATTATTCAACCATGAATAAGCCATGGGAATTGTACATCCAAGAAAACAAAGAAGGAGCTCAGGCAAAACAAATCACTAAATCAACAAGCAAGGAATTCGATTCTTACCCTTGGATGGAACCTGACTTAGTTCGCTTTAAAAATCGTCATGGAGATGATGTGTATGCTAGAGTTTATCCATCAAAAAATTCACATCCCAACAAACCTGCTGTGGTTTTTGTTCATGGTGCTGGTTATTTACAGAATGTGCACTATTGGTGGAGTCAATATTTTCGAGAATACATGTTTAATAATCTGTTAGCCGATAATGGGTATACAGTTATTGATATCGACTACACAGCAAGTTCTGGATATGGTCGAGACCACCGTACCGGTATTTATCGTCACATGGGTGGGAAAGATCTAACTGATCAAGTCGATGGCGTAGCATACTTAAAAGAGCATTATGGAGTGAATCCAGAGCATGTTGGTATATATGGTGGCTCATACGGCGGGTTTATAACCCTAATGGCTCTATTTAACGAATCTGAAGTGTTTAAATCAGGAGCGGCTCTTCGTTCGGTAACTGATTGGGCCCATTATAACCATGGCTATACAGCAAATATTTTAAATACCCCAGCTCAAGATCCGATTGCCTATAAACGCAGTTCACCAATATATTTCGCAAACAAATTAAAAGGAAACCTATTAATGCTTCATGGAATGATTGATGTAAATGTACAGTTTCAGGATATTGTCAGACTTAGTCAGCGCTTAATTGAACTAGGTAAAGATAATTGGGAGTTGGCCGTTTATCCGGTAGAAGATCATGGCTTTGTACACCCGAGCAGCTGGACTGATGAATACAAACGAATTTTCAAATTATTTCAAACAACGCTAAAATAATCCTTGGCGTTATACAACAGTATGAAATCCAGTTTGTTATTAAGCGGTAATCACAAATATGAGATGTAGCCTGGAATGGTAATACTAGGCTACGTCTCTTAAATCCACTGCTACAACTTTGGATACCCCTTGTTCCATCATTGTTACACCATAGATGATATCTGTACTTGCTATTGTACGTTTATTATGAGAAACCACGATGAACTGAGATTGGTTTGAAAATTTCCGAATGATGTTGTTGAACTTATCAATATTGGTATCATCTAACGGAGCATCCACTTCATCAAAAATACAAAAAGGAGCAGGTTTCAAAAGATAAAGGGAAAAAAGTAAGGCAGTAGAGGTTAAGGTCTTCTCTCCTCCGGATAATTGATTAATCGACAATGGACGTTTCCCTTTTGGACGGGCGATAATATCAATATCAGATTCCAAAGGATTGTTGGGATCTGTTAAGACAAGATCACAAGAATCCTCTTCATTAAACAAGGAACGGAATACCTGAATGAAGTTCTCGCGGACGGTACTAAAAGCATACATGAATTTTTCATTTGCAGATTGATCAATTTCTTGGATCGTGCTTAAAAGAGAGGACTTGGCGTTCATTAAATCCATTTTTTCCTTTTTTATAAAATTCTGACGTTCATTCATTTCATCAAAAGTTTCTTTGGCCATTGAGTTAATGCTTCCATAATCTTCAAGTTGTTTTTTGAATTTCCTACATATTTGTTCTAAATCTGAAAACGAGGCTCTATTTTGAGGAATATCTCCATCCAATAGATCTTGAAGACTGATGTTAAACTCTACAGACAGACGCTCTTTCAATGCATTTAAATCGATTTGTAAACGTGTTTTTTCATCCTTTATTTCTGAAATCAACACCTCACAATTTTCTTTATGCTTTCGGTCCTTTTGGATTTCATCCTCGAGTCTAATAATCAATCCTCGAGCGTCGTAATAATTCTTTTCCAATTCTTTTAAACCATGTTCTAAAAGTTCTTTCTGTTGATACATTGAGTCCAGATCGGTATCATTTGTATCTACATACTTCAACGCGTTGCCGAGCTCTTCATTATTTTTTTCTAATTCAGCTGAATTTCTCTCAATTTTATTTTCTAAATTTTCGTTTTGGGATTCTCTATATTCTAAATTTCTTGAAATGCTGTCGACTTTATTCTTTTGTTGATGGAAATTTAGATTCTGTTGATTGTATTTATCTGATTTACCTGCTACTAATTCACTAAACTGATCAAAATCTTCTTTCAATTCGATTAACGCAAGATCGTTTTGCGCACAAATTCGCTTTAAGTTTATTAGTTCAGGCTCCTTTTCTTCTAATCCCGAGCAGACGGTTTGGAGTTTTAACTCAATATCCTGTTTACGAGATTGGGTATTTTTAATAAAGGTTTGATATTGTTCTTGTTTAGTTTTTACAGCAGTAAGCTCGTTTTCTAAGCGATTTAATACGATTCGTTGCTCATCAATGAAATCCTTTTGGGAGATTCCTTTTAGCGCATTAATCTGATCTGAATAAATTTTTTGAGTGGATTGTAAGGATTCAATTCGGATGTTAAGTGCTTTGATTTCTTTGAGTAAGACCTGTATGTTTTTCGCTCTACCAATTCTTTTTCCCTCAAAGAGCCCAACCGAGCCGCCACTTAAACCAAGTTTATGCTTTGAATACATGCCCTCTGTTTGTAGAATAACGAGATCATCGATTGGTAAATCCGTATCTAGATTAATTTCATCCTCTGATTTGAGAATGTAAACATTGTTTAATAAACTATAACATAATTGCTTGTATTTATCCTCTACTGAAATGATATCCAATACCGCTATCAATCGATGATCTGTATTTTGTGTATTGTCAAGGTTTTTAATTTCCTGAATAGCCTCTAATACGAAAAAATTAGCTCTTCCTTTAGAGGAATCGCTCAATAATTTAATAGCCTGAATGGCATCTGTTTTTGTTTCCACCACATAATGATTCATGATGGGTTCTAAAAAATTCTCGATAGCTACCCGGTAATCCTCCTTGCAAAACAATATATCAGAAAATAAAGGAGGATTTTTTTTCCAACCGGCATTCTTTCGCAAGAACCGAATGGATTCAGGAAAACCTTCTAAGTTATCGACAAGAGATTTTGTCAAGTTGTATTCATTCTGTTTTGCATCTACCGTCCGGATTTCTTTACTCAATTCTTGCGCAATCTGATTTACTTGTTGCTGTGCATTGGCAATTTTATTCTGAATTTCTGTTTCCGTGTTCATGGATTGCTCAAATTGATCTTGTTGAAGATGAACACGCTCTTGTAATTCAGCGACTGTTTTATTGAACTGCGTTAATTCCAGTTCTTTGGATTCTGTATCTCCTAGGTTTCTTAAAGATTCTTGTTCAAGCGCTTCTTTTTGTATTCCCAGAACCGCCATCTCCTTTTCTAGTTTATATATTTTATTTTGAGATTCGTTATTTTGTTTGACCAATGAATCCAATTTTAATTTAGAATTCTGCTGCTGAGCTCGAAGCTCTTCTAATTCAAACGATTTCTCACTTAAATTTTGATGATCATCTTCCAGCTTTTTTTGCTCAATAAACAACTCTTCATGTAACCTTTTAATTTGCTGCTGAACTTGGGTAAGTTCTAATTTATCATTGTTTAAATCATTCGTTAGCCTAGTTTCCTTTTCCTGTAAATGTGATAATTGTGTGTTTTTTACTTTTTTCTCAGATTCATGAGACCTAATTATATTGATTATTTCATTGGTCGCTTTTTGTTGGATAGCAAGATTTTTCTCTTTCGCTAAAATCTCTTCTTTACACTGGACTAACTCAGTCTCATTTTTTTGAAGTTGAGTTTGATGTACCTTTAACTGCTCTGCTTGACTAGTTTCCTTCTGAGTAATCTGTTGAAGATCGTTTTGGAAACCTTCTAATTTATAATAAGCCAGATCAATGCTCGCTTTTTTATATTCTTGTTTTAAACTATAATATTTCTCTGCTTTTTTAGCTTGGTTTTCTAATGACTTTAGATTTTTGTTTATTTCAAACAAAAGATCATCCACCCTGGATAAATCTGATTCGGTATCCTTTAATTTGGAAAGTGTCTGTTTTTTTCGGATCTTATATTTTGAAATACCTGAAGCCTCTTCAAAAAGAATTCTACGCGAATTATCTTTATTGGCGATAATCTCATCGATCATCTTTAATTCAATTATAGAATAAGTGTCGGCACCGATACCAGTGTCCAAGAACAAGTCTGTTATGTCTTTAAGCCTACACTTAACATCATTGAGCCGATATTCACTCTCCCCAGTTCTGAAAAGTTTTCTAGTAACTGTTACGGTTGTGAATTCTGTAGGTAAAATATTTTTTGTATTGTCAAAAGTTAATGAAACTTCTGCAAGATTGGAGGGTTTACGGTTTTTAGTCCCGTTGAAAATAATGTTTTCCATTTTTTCGGACCTTAACGTTCGTGTACTCTGTTCACCTAAAACCCAACGTATGGCATCTACAACATTTGATTTACCACAACCATTAGGTCCAACAATAGCAGTCACCCCCTGGTTGAAATTGATGATAATTTTATCTCCGAAACTTTTAAAACCCTTAATCTCTAGCTTTGTTAATTGCATTCGCTCTTTAATCCAAAATAAAAAATGTGTGTGAAATTAATGAATTCCATCAACCTGTGAAATACCTGTTTTTGGACACGGCTCAATACCAGAGAGATAAGTTAAGAAAGGACTTCTTTAAAGTAAATAAAGCTGGAATGCTGAGCTTGTTGTAGCTTGAAAATACCTTTGGCAGTTCTCAAATAAGCTGAAATGGCAGTAAGTGCCCAAGCTTCCTGTATACTTGAATTCCAACTAGAAAGGGTTAGGTAATTGAAATCGTAAAAACCTCCATATTTTTTTATGATCTCTAGTTCTTCTATTTCTTTTTCATTTGCTAGAGGATCTGCCCAGCGCCAACTCCATATGGAATCCTTATCTTCCAAAGAACCAACAATTTGGTAAGTCATTCTCAGAGTGGGTTGTTCATGTTTTAGGAAAGTGATGATAGAATTTTCCAGATCAAGGGTATATCGATCAAAATTTCCAAATCCATAATCTTGCTGCAGATATTCATGCTGGTCGCTTATAAATTCATGTGCTTTTTCGTGTAGTACACGAAAGGTTTCATCAATCTTTGGTTTTTCGTATTTTTTGCTATGCATGTCCATATCCAAAAATAAAAAAAATAGCCCGAAGTAGGGCTATTTAATATATTGAAGGAAAGCTGTTTTTAATAAATTGTATATAGCAATTGAACCGGGAAATCGGTGCTTCCTTTAACGCCCACTAAGACAAAATTCATGTAAGTTCCTTCTGTCAGTTTAATGTTTTCTCGCTCTACAATCACTGTTCCGTTTTCATCAGTAGCTTTTATAGCGAATGTTCCTGAGTTGGAGATTCTAAATTTTTGAGATTCCGAGGTGCTATCCTCATCCTCTATAGTACGGTTAGATAGACCTTCAATCGTTTGGTCACCAATTTTAAAATTTACTTTATCTACGCCAGTGGCTAAATGTAAAAATCGAACCCCAGTTTTTGTTCCAAGGTCCTCAACGCCAACATCGGTAGCTCTGAAATATTTGGCTTGCTCAAGCTGCCCATAAACAAAAGTGCTATAAGAAATAGTATCTACGAAAGTTAAGGTTGTGTCAATTAATTCTTTGTTGTCCGAATCTCTAAAAACTTTAATGTTTTTATTACCGGGAATTGCCATAAAGTTGGTGTATCCTTTGTATCTTCCGTCGTAACGATCGATTGTACGACCATCAGCCTCGTAATATACAGGGGATGCATGATTGTAAAAATTCCAAATGGATACTATCGATACTGGAACAGGATCTGTATCATCATCCTTAAGACAACTGGCTAAGGAAAATACAGAAATTATGCAAAGTGCAATAAAGCTAAATTTTTTCATCTCGTTTAATAATTTTATGTCCTAACTAAATTTATTTTATTTGAACGTTCAATTAAAAAACGAAGCTGGTAAACAAAATGCTACACTAGACTAAAAAAAAACAGACGGTTATCCGATAGCTTTACGATTCGGATTCAATTTCTCTTGTTTTATAGCATTCAAAAAACCGGTTAGACCAATTTTTTGAATGATTACAATTTCGCTTTCGTAGATTGGAATCAACTCCACTAAATGAATGCCTGTTGTATTTTTTCTACTGTCTTTAACTGGATTGGTAATACCAGGTATTTTCGCTTGAGCTACTATGAATGCATTTAATTGGGATTCCTGACTGATTTTTTGGCCTAGTCGGATAATTTCTCCCGTTTGAAATGGACAGTCTCCTCTTAATTGATTACTAAGATAACCAACAATGTGAGCCCACGCTAAATCTTCAGAATTCATTTGAAGGCATAACTCAACTTTGTTAAATTGATCGGGATGATTGGCAAATGATACCCCATAAGAAAATGAGGTTAGAGGTCGGTTTTTCTTATTTGCAAAAACTAATGTGTAGACCAAAGGCAGTCTTTTTTTTACACTTTTTTCGCGAAACACCTGTGCTTTGTCCTGCATGAAAAGTTCAACACTATCACGATAATGTTCCAAGGGAGATTTTAAAAAGTCTGGTTTTTTTAATTTCATGCAATTTTTGACTTTAATTACATGCTAAAGTAGCTACTTTATGCAAAAATTACAGCATAATCTGTCAAATTGACTTAATAAAAAGTATGGAATATTCCTTGATAGTGTATAACTGTAATTTATAAATGAAAAATAATAATTAAAAATATGCAAGAAGAGAAAGGTACAATTTCCATCCATACCGAGAACATCTTCCCGGTGATTAAGAAGTTTTTATACTCGGATAACGAGATCTTTTTACGTGAATTGGTTTCCAATTCTGTTGACGCTTCGCAAAAAATAAAACGCCTTGCTTCATTGGGCCAATATGCCGGTGAAGTGGGAGAGATTACAGTTGATATTCGTCTTGATGAAGAAGCGAAAACCATTACCATTTCAGATAACGGTATTGGTATGACTGCCGAAGAAATCAAAAAGTATATCAATCAGATTGCATTCTCGGGAGCTACTGAATTCATGGAGAAGTTTAAAGAAGCTAAAGATGCCAATGAAATTATTGGTCGTTTTGGTTTAGGTTTTTATTCTGCTTTCATGGTTGCAGACCAAGTCGAGATCGATACATTATCTTACCAAGAAGGTGCAGAGCCAGCACATTGGACTTGTGATGGCAGTACAACCTATGAGATTACCACTGGGAGCAGAAGTACACGAGGAACAGATGTAATTCTTCACATCAATGAAGAATCTTCCGAGTTTTTGAGCAAATCGAGAATTCAACAGATTCTAGACAAGTATGCGAAATTTTTACCAGTATCAGTTCGTTTTGGAACCAAATCTACCTCTGAATCGGATGGAGAGGATGAAGAAGGTAAACCAAAATATAAAACTGTAGAAGTTGATAATATTATCAACAATACGAATCCAGCCTGGACAAAGGCTCCTTCAGAACTCACTGATCAAGATTACTTGGATTTCTACCATGAATTATATCCATATTCTACGGATGAACCATTGTTTTGGATTCATTTAAATGTAGATTATCCATTTAATTTAACGGGTATACTTTATTTCCCTAAAATCAAAAACGAGTTAGAAATTCAACGTAATAAGATTAAATTATACTCTCGTCAAGTATTTATTACCGATGAGGTCAAGGATATTGTTCCAGAATTTTTGATGTTATTGCAAGGGGTGATTGATTCACCAGATATTCCATTGAATGTTTCAAGATCATTTTTACAGGCAGACGGTAATGTTAAGAAAATCAATAATTACATTACAAAAAAGGTTGCTGATAAATTACAGGAACTTTTCAAATCTGATCGTAAAGAGTTTGAGAAAAAATGGGATGACATTGGTCTATTCATTAAATACGGTATGTTAAGCGATGAGAAGTTTGCCGAAAAAGCAAATGAATTCTGTATGCTTAAAAACGTGGATGGAGGAGCATTTACCATAAAGGAATACTACGAGAAAGTAAAGGATATACAAGTCGATAAAGACGGTAACATCATATATATCTATACCAATGATAAAGCACAGCAAGATGGTTTCATTTCTTCAGCAAAAGCAAAAGATTATGATGTATTAAATTTAGATGGACCACTGGATACGCACTTTACGGGGTATTTAGAACAGAAGGGTGGAGAGAAGGTTCAATTGAAACGTGTGGATGCAGATGTAATCGATAAATTAATCCAAAAGGATGAAAAAATTGAACTTGTGCTTTCTGAAGAAGAAAGTAAAAAAGCAACTGAAATTTTCGAAAAAGCGATTTCTAGGGCAGATATGAAGGTTGAAGTGGATGCCTTGGCGGAAAATGACTTGCCGGTTTCTGTTACTTTGGACGAATTTATGCGCCGTATGAAAGATATGGCTAAAAATGGTGGGGGGATGGGTTTCTATGGAACTCTTCCGGATAATTATAAAGTTACCGTAAATGGCAATCACCCTTTAGTGAAACGAATTATTGAATCTCAAGATTCAGAGAGTGAGAAACTAGCAAAACAAGCTTTTGATCTTGCCTTACTCTCTAGGGGTTTGTTAACGGGCAGTGAACTTACCGCGTTTGTGAAACGCAGTGTAGATTTGATTTAATCAAAACTATTTATTTTTGATTTTGAATATGCCCTCAGATTGCTTTGTATATGCAATTTGAGGGCATTTGTATTGCGATTAGTTCTTCAGCTGATCATCATCAGATTTGAAGACCTAATTCAATTGTACATTTATTTCCCCATATCTACTTTTCAATAGCTCTGTTGATCAATTTATTAACCAACTAGTTTACTTTAGCATCATGAGAGCCCTGCGACGTTTTTCAATTCAAAAAATATGTTAGTTGTGTCAAAAAGTATTTCAAAATGCGGCCAAAAACATCGAATTTTTTATGAAGTTGCGGATTGGTTTCTAAGAGATTTTGAATTTCCTTCCATTTTTATCTCCCCCACAATTTTGAACTTGATCTATAATCAGTATTTAGGGTACAAAAAAAGCCTCTCATTGCTGAGAAGCTTTTTCGGGTAAGTAATGGGGCTCGAACCCACGACCCCTAGAACCACAATCTAGTGCTCTAACCAACTGAGCTATACCTACCGTGTTTTTGTGATACAAAAGTATGACTATTCTCTATATCCTCCAAATATTTTTCATTATATAAAAGCTTTAAATGTAGAAAAAGCTCATTTCTAAGAAGATATTTTTTTTAGAATACCTTCTAGCATTAAACAATCTAGTGAAATGGAGAATATTCTTTCTTTAAGTTGAAGTTTTTGACAAATGATTTGCTAATCCTTGGGTTTATAAACCAAAAGTATTCTTTATGTTTTTTTATTGCTCACACTTTTTTAACTATAATTAAAGAGAAAAAAGTGAAAAATTTTTAATTGATTGATTTTTTTGTTAAATTTCCATAACTTAAACTTTAATAGGGGTTTACGGATTTCAGTTCTTTCTTGTTTTTTGTTAAAATTGAAGCGGAATACTGTGTAAATCGAGCGTTTAAAAACTGATTAATAAATGTTTTTCTAAGTTTAATTTTTAGGCTAATATTAATTATATTTGAACTTTAACAGTTTGGATATGAAATTTTAACCCAAATTCTGAAATCATGTTATCAAAAAACATTTTAATAGACTCTACTTTAATTGGAACCATCCAGTTCTATGCTTATGTTTTTAATAATGAAGCAGGAAAAATAGGTTTTGGATTGTTTCCAAATGATGGACCGAAACCATTAGTTTATCTTTTGAACGCACATGGTACAAGAATCACTTTGCATTTTGAGGAAGATATTATTCTAAGAATTTGTCAACAGAGTCGTTATACTACTCAAGAAAGGAGATTGTTGTTTAAAGAATTCTTGGAATACGTAACACGCATGGAAAAGAAAGCATCTAGGATGATTTTTAAAGATACCAAAATGACCTATTTAGGGGATTCTAGAGAAGTGTTGAAATATAAACGACTGTATGTTCATTACGAGAATTCGGCTGTATCCTCTGTAAAAAACGTTCCTGTTTCTAAGTAACGTTTTTTAATTCAAAAAACGATTTTTTCAAAGCAAAAACAGCTTCCTGCATTTCTTTTGTATTTAAGTTGCCAAAACCAATTCGCATTCCATTGTAAAATTTGGTTTGATAAAGTAGCGTTCTTGGTATAAATAAATTGTTTATAAGTGCTTGCTGACTCAATTTCATTAGATTGATGGGGTTTTTCCAATTGACCCAAATTGCTAGCCCTCCGGTTGGCGGCTGAAAGATTAATTCATCTCCAAGCTCATCTGTTAGTAGGTTAACCATCTGATCTCTTCTTTCCCGGTATACTTTCAGTGATTTCTTCAGATGTCTATGAATAACGCCGTCCTCAATCATGTCTCCTAAAGCAAGTTCCATTAAAATATCGCCCTGACGATCTATTATGCCCAGATACTTTCTCATCTCAGTCATTAAGTTATTTGGGGCAACGATAAATCCAGTTCGAAATCCTGGAGCTAACGATTGTCCAAATGAACCAACATATATCACCATTCCATCCTGATCGTTACTGGCCAAGGGAAGTAGGGGCTGTTTGTCGTATTGGAAATCGTATGTATGATCATCTTCAAGGACAACGAATCCATATTTTTTTGCCAATTGCAGGACTTCCATTCTTCGCGAGGCGCTCAAACTTACTGTAGTAGGATAGTGTTGATGAGGTGTGAGGTATACCATGCGGACAGGGTGTTTTTGACAGAGCGATTCTAAGGCATTGGTGTTAATGCCATCCTGATCAATTGGAATAGTCAAAATTTTACTTCCCGATTTTTGAAACACCATATTGGCACAAAAGTAGCTCAACTCACCCACAACAACGATATCATCCTTTTGCAGAAGGATTTCACATATAATATATAAGCTCATTTCAATACTTCTTGTTATGAGAAGATTGTCGGGACTTATTTGTAATCCTCTAGAGAGTTGGAGATAATGAGTGAGTTGTTCTTTGAAATATTCACTTCCCTCATGATTGTAATAGCCCATTTTTGATCGATTACTTTTTCGTTTCATGTTTGAGCTGTATATTCTCGATAAATCATCGATTTGAGTAAGACGAATATCTGGACTGCCATCATTAAACATATACTCGCATTTGCTTATCTCAAAAGGGTTGTCAAGTAAAATGGATTTTTTAAAATTAAACCCAGTCTGTTTTGGATATGTTTTAAGCTCTGTTTTCTTAATCTTTACATCCGGGAGAATGGAAGCGACGAAACTCCCCTTGTTGGGTTTTATTTCTAACCATCCTTGAGAATACAGCTCTTCATAGCTTGCTGATATGGTGTTACGATGTACCATCAGTAGCTCGGCTAAAGTTCTGCTACCCAAAATTTTTGTTCCTGATTTAAGGTGCCCCCTAACAATTGCTTGGATGAATCCATTGGCAACCTGAAGGTAGATGGGCGTGACTGATGTTCGATCAATCTGAATAAAACTTCTATAAGGGATTTCAACCGGACTATTCATTATATTAAAACTGGTACCAAGTGATGGTCCGGCAAGATAGTATTTTTGATTTAAAATTAGAAATATGGAAGATATCCTGAAACAAATTATACGAAATGATCAATTGCATGCAAAATGGTTGAATACACTTTCCTATATGGAGAATGCAGGTGCAAAGAAAATTTCTGCTTGTGAGGATCCTGTGGAGACCTCCTTAATGCAATTGAAACATGCTGCCGAAGAACATCGGCATGCCTATTATCTAAAAAAACAATTAAAAAAATTAGGTGAACAGAATTGTAACTTTTATCGGAAAGAATCTTTACTTGGAGGAAGCAGTACTCAACATTATTTAAACCAATTGGACCTTTCTGTCTGTAGGTATCTAAAAAAACATTTTAACCTGGATAGAATAGCCTTAAAATATGCTGCCTACTTGCTAGTAACCTATGCAATAGAAATTCGGGCGGATCTTCTATACCCAATTTATCAAAGTTGTCTGGATACGTATGGATCCAAAGTTATGGTAAAATCAATCATTCTCGAAGAACAAGGTCATCTAGAGGAAATGACTCAACAATTAAAAGACTTTGATACTGATTGGGAAATTCATGCGAATAATGCACTTCAATTTGAACATCAGCTACATGAAAGATGGATTCTTTCAATAAAAGAGGAAATATTCAGAGCAATTGAACCTATTAATACCCATGTATAACAATTTAGGATTAAGACAAAAGTCTGCTGGTTTTCGGGATCTAAACCGTACACCAAGAGGGATTGATTTTTACTCTAACGATTATTTAGGATTAAGCAAAAACCGTGACTTTCAAGACAGACTACATACTACCTTACGAAATCATCCTACTTCCATTATGGGGTCAACTGGTTCTCGGTTAATTAGTGGAAATTCTTTGGTGAAAATGGATGTTGAGGACTACATAGCCAGCATCCATCGCGCTGAAAAGGGATTATTATTTCCAACGGGTTACGCTGCAAATTTAGCGTTGTTTTCTAGTGTAGTTAAAAAGAATGATGTTGTGTTAATGGATGAAAAAGTTCACCGATCAGTCTATGATGGTTGTCGACTCTCAATGGGGCAAAGATGGAAATTCAAACATAATGACTTAAATCATTTGAGCGATTTATTAAACAGAGCTTATCAAAGAAAATACAATGAGATCTATATTGCCATTGAAAGCCTATATTCTATGGAAGGTGATCTTGCACCTATTCAAAACATACTCGAATTATCAAGACCATATGGGGCAAAACTAATTGTAGATGAGGCCCATGCGATTGGTGTTTTTGGGCTGGGTCTCGTTCAGCAATTGGGATTGGAACAACAGGTTTTTGTTCGGATGATAGGGTACGGAAAAGCAATGGGTGTTTACGGAGCTTCTCTAGTAGGTCCCAAGAGTTTGATTGACTATTTAGTTAATTTTGCCTCCCCATTTATCTACAGCACAGCAATTCCGGATTTTCAAGCCTTAGCGATTAAAGAATCCTATACGTTTGTCTTAGAAAATCCCGAAATATTAAAGAATTTAAATGCGCTGATCAAATTATTTAGGGAAAATAGTCCATCAAATATTGCGGATCAGGTAAGCCCAATTCAGCCAGTTTTTTTTTCGGATCTACGTCGAGCCAAAGACATGGTTGAAAAGTTAGCCCAGCACGGCATGAATAGCTATGCTGTTTGTGCACCAACGGTTCCCATTGGAAAAGAGCGGATTAGAATAACTTTACATGCTTTTAATACCCAGCAAGAAATTAGGCAATTGATCAAGATAATAGAAGGGGTGCACTATGAATAAATCTTTTTTTGTAACTGGAATCGGAACCTCGATCGGGAAGACAATCTGCTCCGCTGCTTTGGTTAAATTGTGGGATGCAGCGTATTGGAAACCTATTCAATCGGGCGACCTTGATCGTAGTGATTCGATGATGATTCGTCGTTTGCTTTCTTCAGATACCAAGATTCATCAACCTAGATTTGAATTGAAAAATCCGTTTTCTCCTCATTACTCAGCTGAGTTGGATCAATTGCATATTTCGCTATCTGACTTTCATAAACCCGAGGAATCAAGTGATAAAGCCCTAATCATAGAGGGAGCAGGAGGGTTATTTGTCCCTTTAAACGATAAAGATTTTATCATTGACCTTATTGAGTACTTACAGACTCCGGTGATTTTAGTTTGTCAGGATTATTTGGGTTGTATCAACCATAGTTTATTATCCATGTTTGCTCTGAAACAAAAGGAGATTGATTTTCCTTATCTGGTGCTCAATGGGAAATTCATGGAATCATCTAAACGAATTTTACTAGCAAATAAACCCATTGAAACCCAAGTTATTGAGATTCCTTGGCTTGAAAAATTGGATGAACATAATTTGTTAAAGGCAGTCAAAGAAATTAAGATAAAGGAATATTGACACGTGAATCACTATAATTAATACAATGAAAATAAGACATAATTGGACAAAGGAGGAAGTAACCCAACTTTACCATAAAGCAGTACTTGAATTGGTTTATCAAGCAGCAACTGTTCACCGGGAATTTCATAAGGCAAATGAAGTACAGATATCAACTTTATTGTCGGTAAAAACAGGAGGATGCCCTGAGGATTGTTCATATTGTGGACAGGCAGCAAGATATCAAACAGATATTAATGTTCAAGCACTCTTGCCGACCCAAACGGTGCTTGCACATGCTAGAAAGGCAAAAAAAAATGGATCAACTAGGTTTTGTATGGCTGCTGCCTGGCGAGAGGTGAGGGATAACAGGGATTTCGATCGAATTATTGAAATGGTAGAGGGGGTAAATGAGTTAGGCCTTGAGGTTTGTTGTACTTTGGGTATGCTTACGGAAAATCAAGCTATACGACTTCAACAGGCTGGACTTTATGCCTATAACCATAATTTGGATACTTCGGAAGAATATTATGATGAAATAATTTCCACTCGAAAGTTTGATAACCGTTTACAAACAATTCAAAATGTAAGAAAAGCTGGAATAACAGTATGTTCAGGCGGAATTATAGGATTAGGAGAGGGGGTTGACGATCGTATTTCTATGTTGAGAACCTTGGCTAATATGCCTGTGCATCCAGAATCTGTTCCTATTAATGCTCTTGCTAGAGTGCCAGGAACTCCTTTAGCGGATTTACCTAAAGTTGATGTTTGGGACATGGTTCGGATGATTGCATGTGCCCGGATTATGATGCCTTCCTCCATGGTCAGATTAAGTGCAGGAAGAATAGAAATGAACGAATCGGAGCAAGCTTGGTGTTTTATGGCTGGAGCGAATTCAATATTTTCTGCTGAGAACAAAACCCTTTTGGTTACTCCCAATCCTGATTTAAATCAAGATCTCCAAATGCTTTTTAACTTGGGATTGAGTCCTATGGTCACAAAACAAAATTAAATTACTATGCAACAAAGTTTAATTCAGCGAGATCTGGAAGTAAACTGGCACCCTTATAGCCAAATGAAAACCACGGTGCATCTCCCAATTGTAAAAGGAGAAGGTTCTTTGTTATTCGATTGCAATGGAAAGAGTTATCTGGATATGATTTCCAGTTGGTGGGTTAACCTTCATGGACATGCTCATCCCTATATTGCTCAAAAGATGTTTGAGCAGCTCATGACCCTAGAGCAAGTAATTTTTGCCGGATTCACTCATCCTTTAGCTATTGAACTCTCTGAAAGACTCCTTGCATTACTACCCCAAAACCAGCAAAAAGTATTCTATTCCGACAATGGCTCAACTGCTGTTGAGGTCGCTCTGAAAATGTGTATTCAATTAGCGTATAATCAAGGTGAAAACAAAAATAAAATTTTGGCTTTTAAAAATGGATATCATGGCGATACTTTCGGAGCCATGTCTGTGAGCCAAAGAGGTACCTGGACTGCACCATTTGCAGATATGTTATTTGAGGTAATTTTTATAGAGACACCCCATCAAAAAAATATAGAAAATTTAAAAGAAATAATTGACCAACATGTCAATCAAATTGCCTGCTTTATTTATGAACCCTTAGTCCAAGGAGCTGCTGGGATGCTCATGCATGATGCTGAAGATCTTTCTGAGCTTTTGAAATATTGCCGGCAGAGAGAAATCCTGCTAATTCAAGACGAAGTATTTGTTGGCTTTGGCCGAACAGGTACTCTTTTCGCAGCTGATAGGCTGAGCCAACCAGCTGATATTATGTGTTTCTCTAAGGGACTAACAGGTGGGACTCTAGCGATGGGTATTACCACCTGTAGCAATGCGATCTATCAAGCATTTTATTCAGATGAGAAATCGAAGGCACTATTTCATGGACATTCATTTACGGCAAACCCTGTGGCCTGTGCCGCAGCGCTAGCAAGCTTAGATTTATTGCTTGAAAAGAATACGCAGAACCAAATAAAAAGGATTGCCAACCAGCAAAAATCTTTTGCAAACTTTATTAAAAACTCTTCCAAGCTTGAAAATGTCCGCCAATTAGGAACAATATTGGCCATGGACTTCAAGCAGGATCATGGAGCTTCTTATTTTAGCCCAATACAAGAATCCTTGTATACTAGATTTATTGAAAAGGGTATTTTGATTAGACCGCTAGGGAATGTCATTTATCTGCTACCACCATATTGCACATCAGAGAAAGAGCTTAATTTTGTATATACTTCTATTCTGGAATTGCTTGAAGAGGGGTGAATATTTCCTAGGGAATAAGAAGCCTTTGTTTTCATTCACAAAATGAGGGCTTCTTATTCTTAATCTGGATTGAGAACCTTTATAATGTATTCATCAAATGGACTAACTAAGGTGTTCTTTCAATATCAATCAATGCTATAGTTTTGCCAATTTTCTTTTGAATTACCCCAAAGTGGTGCAATTCATGTAAAGAAAGCAGTGATATCGCCTCTCCGGGATTCTCTGCCCGGCCCGTTCTACCAATTCTGTGAATATAATCTTTGGGTGAGCGTGGTAATTCATAATTAATGACAAACGGTAGGAAACTGATGTCAATCCCACGGCCCATCAAATCAGTAGCTACCAATACCCTTAGTTTTCCAGTCTTAAAATGTGCTAAGGATTCAGTCCTGGAACCTTGACTTTTCTTGCTATGAATGGCTCTGGCATCAATGTTATTCTTTTTAAGTTTATTGACAATTGCATCGACTTGATGAACCGATGAAGCAAAAACCAAAACTTGTTTCATATTTTGGTTTTCAATAAGGTAACGTAGATATGGACCTTTTTTTTCAGCAGGCATTAGGTAGGCAATCTGTTTGATAAGATCTATCGAATCTTCTTCTTGCTCAATTTGAATAATTGTTGGATTCTGTAGTATAAGTTGTTGGATCCCTTGCAGTTCGGTACTTAAGGTCGCGGAAAAAAGAATGTTTTGACGCTTCTTTGGTAATTGTGCAAAGATCTTGTCCATTTCATCCTTGAACCCAAGATTCAGCATTTTATCCGCCTCATCCAGGACTAATGTCTCTATACTGGATAGATGTACTGCATTATTCGCTATAAGTTCCAGAAGTCTTCCAGGGGTTGCTACCAGGATGTTAATGCCTTGCATACCCTTCATTTGCGGGTTGATGGAAACACCACCGTAAACGGCTAAGGTTTTCACGGGTTGGACTAAGGTGAGACTGAAATTTTTGAATGTTTCTTTTACCTGTTCTGCTAATTCTCTAGTGGGCACTAGTACCAGAATATTGGCGTGACGGTTTTTGACACCGATGTTTTCCTGTAGGCTCATTAAAAGTGGCAATACGTAAGCGGCAGTTTTTCCTGAGCCAGTTTTAGCGATTCCAAGCACATCTTTTTTATCTAAAATGGCAGGTATAGCAGCTTGCTGGATAGGAGTAGGAACTGTATATTGCTGATTTTCTAATGCTTTTAATAAAATCGGGGATATACCTAAGGATGCAAATGACATATAATTTCTTTTATGCAAAAATAGACAAATATCACGAGCAACAGCATTTTATTAAGATAGGTGTGCATAATTCTGAATGATGATCCCATTAAGCTCTAGAGAGAAATAGTGTGACCGATATTCAACTGCTTATATGTTATTCACATTTTATGCCCTAAAGAAGCAATCTTCTCAGGGGATTGATTATAACAAAGAAATAAAGTGTAAATTTTGCTAATATTGTTAGTTTAAATTGAAATAAATATTTTATCTTTATCTATAGGACAATTGATGTCCAATGGAATAAATTAATGCGTAAATCTTATATTATTAAATTTTTTGCCCTATGATGGCAGGTCATTTACGGCAAAAATTAAAAAATACATCATCTAATGGATGCAACTATATCGACCTTGTACCAATCTGATTTTTATCGAATCCTTGATTTTAAATGTCGCTGTATAGAATGTGTCACTTCTAAGCCTGAATATGTAGATACTTTCTCCATTAGTTTTGTGCGAAAAGGTAATTTTCTATTTAATGTTTTTAGGAATTCTTTTGATGCACATACGGGTCGTGTACTCATCACCAAACCAGGCTACGAACACACGGTAACTCATACCCATGAAATTCCTGATGAATGTACTATTATCGAATTTAATCATGAGTTTTATGAAAAATTAAACGAACATTACCGGAATCATCAATTCTTCGTTGACCACGACATACATTCGCTCCAAATTAATACAACATCAGATACGGAATTCCTGCATTACTATCTTATCTCTAGGGTATTGTCCAACCGTGTCAATAGGTTGGACATGGATCAGATTGTTATGGAGATTATTGAAAAAACATTAGACTTTGTGACCTCCACAAAACAAATTTTAATTTCATCACGTTTAAAAATGAACCATCTCAGCACTGTAGAAAGAGCAAAAGACTACATGATGCGTAATTTTGCAGAAGATATATCATTGACCAGAATTGCACAGGTGTGCTGCGTGAGTTTATTTCATTTTAGCCGAATTTTTAAAACATTTACCGGGGACTCTCCGCACGCCTTTTTATTATCCCTCAGACTTAAAAATGCAGAAGTCCTACTGAGAGTTTCCTCACTTCCTGTTACCAATATTGCCTTCCTTTCAGGCTTTAACAGTCTTGAGCATTTTTCTACCTCCTTTGCCGAGCGATTCGGTAATGCACCACAAAAATATAGAACGATGAGCCGAATTTATGAGTAAATGACCGCTTAAAAGAGCAAGAAACCTAAAGTCTTTTTCTGATTCAGCATTTATTTTTGTTTAACATTAAACTCAAAAATAATGAAAGAAAAACTCTTAGACACAGTGGGTAGAGCAAAGGATTATACCCTAAAGGTTGCTCAGGCAATGCCCGAAAAGGATTACACATTTAAACCAGTGGGCGCTGCTTGGAACTTTGCTGAATTATTAAATCATATTGGCTATGGTATACAATGGTGGAAAACGAATTATCTACTGGCAACGGAAACTCCGTGGGATCCACCGTTAGCAAAGGAGAATAAAGATGATGTTCTAGAATATCTTGAGCAGATGTTTATAGAACTAGAAAAAACCTGCCAAGGTCTTTCCTTGAGTCATGAAAATGAACAGATTGGATTACTTGCCACTTTGGATCATGTGACTCACCATCGCGGACAAGCCGCCCTTTATTTGAGGTGCCGTGGAATTATTCCACCTGAATATATCTATTAATCTAATTAAAAATTGTCATGTCAGCATTCTATATTATCAGTTATGATGTAATTGATCAACAAGGTTATGCGTTATACGCAAATGAAGTGGCTAAGTTACTCCCAAGTTATGGGGCCTCCATTCTTTTTTCTGATAACCAGGCCCTCACGGTGGAAGGAGTTCACAGTCAGGTGAACGCAATTGTCGTTTTTCCTACCAAAGAACTTGCTTTGGATTGTTATCATTCTGATGAATACAAGGAAATCAAGAAAATACGATTACGATCTGTAAGAAATAATCGTTTTGTATTGGCTACTGATTAGAGTCGAAGAACCAGCTTTATGGAATACAACTATAGACTTTGTTCAATGACTTAATCCACCGAACCGTACAGTTTAGGTTTGTTGGAAATAGTTATATGTATACCCTTTATGATATATTCTTTTTTTACCTATATCATAAAGGGTATAATTGGGTATGACCTTATTTGCCTAACTTAAGATCAGCTTATTCCATTTTGCGCAGGATCCTAGGATAATAATACCCCAGACTAAGTGCTCGAACGAGAATAAAAAGTATAAAGGCGATCCACAGACCAGTGTTGTGATACTCACTGGTTAGTAGAAAGGAGGATATCAGGAAGATAGCGAGTGAAATAAGGGTGGCATTTCTCATTTCTGTACTGCGGGTAACCCCAATGAAGATGCCATCTAATTGAAAAGCAGCAAATGAAATCAATATATAGATTGCGGCATAAAGAATATGGTTGGAAGCAAGAGTTTGTATCTGGGCATCTTTGCTTAATAGCGAAATTAGTAGATCACCTAAAGCATATATCGATATCGAAAGGATTAGTGCAGTAATTGCAGCCAAGATGCTCGAGTGCTTAACCTCCTGGATAAAAAGTGCTTTATTTTTAGCTCCATAGGCACGACCAGCTAGCATTTCTGCCACGTGGGCATAACCATCTAAGAAGAAAGCCGAAAGGGAGACAAATTGGAGCAATACGTGATTTGCCGCCAAGGTATAATCGCCAAATTTAGCTCCTTGATTAGCAAACCAAGCAAACCCGCTAATGAGTGCTAATGTTCGGATCATGATGTCAGAATTCACTTTCATCAGTGCACTCAACTTTTTCTTATTTAAAACATCAGACCATACCTCGCGCAACCGATCAAAGGGTTTTGGTAGCTCCATTTTTCTAATGATGAGATAAAAAGCAAAAAATAAACAAATCCATTCGGCAAGGACAGTTCCCAAGGCGATGCCCTTCACACCCATGTCGAATCGAAGGACAAATAAGATGTTCAAAATGATATTAAGTATGTTTAGAAAAAGTTGTGCCCATAGCATCTGCCGAGTCCATCCCATACCAATAAATGTTCCCATCAGTGAGAAAGTAATGAGCGTTGCTGGTGCTCCCCAGATGCGGATATAGAAATAATCAGCAACCATTTGCTTTATCTCTTGACTTGCACTTAATAGCAGGATAGCAGTCTCACCAATCAATTTTTGAAAGACAATCAAGAGGAGTCCAATCATTAGTCCTAAAAGAATAGATCGAAAGAACATCGTATGCAATTCGCTTTTTTGTTGAGAGCCTGCCGCTTGGGCAATAAAACCAGTGGTTCCCATGCGTAAAAAACCAAAAGCCCAATACACAAAATTAAAGACCAAACTTGCCAGGGCAATTGCACCTAGATCAGCGGCCGAACCAGTTTGACCAATCATCGCAGTATCGGCCAAGCCTAAAAGTGGCACTGAAGCATTGGCTAAAATAACAGGAATCGCCAATTTGATGATGTGTTTATAATTTTGATGAATCATCTAGTTTGTTTTTCTTTTTGTGGTCCTATTCTAGGTTCGTTAATTTGATGTTATTAAATGTCTCAGCAAGCATTTATGGTATTAATAAGACAGAAAAAATCGCGGATTATACGGTTACCAACATTGGGCTTCACCCAAAGTATTTCTGGAGCGTTAATAAACGAAATATTGAATGCAACATCCCTATACTAATATATCAAAATTGTTAAGTTTTCTCAGAGATTAGCAGAAGTTTCAAACAATTATATACCGCTAATGTTTATACTGACAACGCCTTATTGTGAGTTTGAGCTTCACTTTTCACAAGATATTAAATGTAAAAATTAATTCATGAGACATATGCATTATTTAATAGTTATATTGATAACTCTTTTTTTGGGTTGTCAATCTGCCACAACGCCAAAATCCGTAAATGAGGATACAACGGCGGTAAGTGATTCTAGAACGATGATGGATGACGCAGAATTAGTCTCTAACGATTCCATAATTGAATTGACCTTAACACATTCTGGACAGACACTCTCCACAGAATTGCATCACACGTATCAGCGAATTCACATTCTAGTACCCAATGTGCAAAGCGATAGTCTGATTGGAAAATTAAATTTGCCTGGTGAGAATAGAAATGTTTACATCAGCACCATTAAAATGCCTGATAACCAAACGGATGGTCCATTTGGGAATGAGATTCGCTATGCCATTAAAAAGAACGGAAACTATACCCTAATAATTGGTCCCAATACTAGGGCAGAAGGGATGCCTTTGGGAATTGTGGAGATTAGAGTTGATCTGAAATAACGCGTGAGCAAAAAAAAGGTGTTTTCTATTGCCCTTAAAATGTGAAAAATTTCGTGTTAAATCAAAAGTCTATAAACTTTTGATTTTCTTACCATTTGTTAAATGCTAATCTAAAATAGCCTCTTTATCTTTGAGTGTCAAAAAATATAACATGAAAGAAAAAGTTTTACTAACCGGTATTTCCGGTTTTCTTGGTTCTCACACAGCTATTCAATTATTGGAAAAAGGCTATCAGGTCATTGGAACTATGCGTAATTTGGACCGGTCAGAATCTATAAAGAAGCTCATAGGCTCGCAGGTGAATAATACGGAAAATCTGAGTTTTGTTCAAGCAGAATTATCTGATGAAAAAATATGGCTAACATTAACAAAGGGCATAGATTATATACAACATATAGCCTCCCCATTTCCACGGGAATTACCTAAACATGAGAATGATCTTATTCTGCCTGCCAAAAATGGAATGTTGAATATCCTAAAAGCCGCTTCCTATAATCAAGTAAAAAGGGTCGTGATTACCTCATCCTCCAGCGCTGTCCTTTATGGTAAACCAAAAGGCCAACAAAGTGGAACATTTGATGAAACAACCTGGACAGATATAAGAAATCATTCAGACACGACGCCTTATTTTCGCAGCAAGACCTTAGCTGAAAAGGCAGCTTGGGAATTTATGGAAAAAGATCAATCAGGCATGGAGCTGGTTGCGGTTTTACCAGGAGCAATATTAGGACCTGTTTTAGAGGATGATTTTGGTACCTCAGCGAATATTATATTAAAAATGTTGGACTCAAGTATGCCAGCGGTTCCTAAAATAGGGTTTGATTTGGTTGATGTGCGTTCTGTGGCTGATATGCTTATTCGGGCTATGGAAATTCCTGAAGCAGCAGGGGAACGCTTTTTAAGTTCCGCAGGTTTTTTATCGTTTAGTGATATATCAGCAATCCTTCGTGCAAATTTCCCGGAAAGAAAAATTCCAAAAAAATTATTACCAGATTTTATCACCAAGATTTTGGGTTTATTTGATAAATCTCTAGCACCAGTTCTTTTAGATTTGGGAATAGAAAGGAAAGTAAATGGCCACAAAGCAATGCAGATGCTGCAATGGGAGCCAAAACAAAATAAAGAAGCTGTTATTGCTTGTGCAGAAAGTTTGATTAAATTAGGTCTAGTAAAATAATAGAAGGAAAAGAATCACCATGGAAAATCTGAGAAAAGTCTTAAGTTTTGGCGGCATATTGCAGGAGCAAGAAATAATAAAAATCACGGAAAACTTTGAAACAAAGATAGTAAAACCTGGTGATCATTTCTTTTCAGCTGGGCAGATATGTGATAAACTCGGTTTTATCGCCCAAGGCGTATTTCGAGTATATATCTCTAATGATGAATGCAAGGAAGCAACCAAATATTTCATGCGTAAAAATCAGTTCATGATGGATATTGAGAGTTTCTATAACAATACGCCAACGGACTCAGCCATTCAGGCCTTAACCGAGAGTAGATTGTTAATCATTGATCGAACTACTTGGATTAAACTCAACGAATCATTTCCTAAGTTATTCATCTTGACAAAAAGTTTAACAGAATCTGCATTGATGAATAAAATCAAGGACAATGATTTTTTGCACTTTGGTACAGCAAAACAAAAATATGAAGAATTTGTTAAGCGTTACCCTGATTTAGTACTTTCAGTCCCTCAGCAACACATTGCTTCCTTCTTGCAGATTACTCCTCAGTCCCTCAGTCGGATTCGGAAAAATGCGTAAAGATCTTTAAAAGTCCTATTTCAGAATGGGCTGTTTTGAACGATATGATTTATCGGGAATTTTTGTTCCGTCAAATTTGGATCATTTGCATTTTCTTCAGCCAGCTCTTGAGATACTCTTCAGTTACTTGCTCAAATACAATTCACACTCATTTGCACATTCTCGGCAGCTTTTTGCGCACATTTGACAATGTTCGTGCTCATGCTTTTCACATTCCATGGCACATGTAATACAGATTTGTATACAAAGTTTCAAAGCATCCGATGAACCTAGTCCCAGTTGAAATAATCTAGCGGTGGTACGACAAACAGATGCACAAGCTAAATCTCCACGGATGCAGGAGGCCATATGCTCTAGATCTTTCTCCTTTAAACAGGAAGCTGAGCAGTGATCACAGGCATTGATGCATGCGTTCAGGCTGTTTAATAATTTATTTAACGTTTCCATAGTAGATGATTTTTCATGTACTGAATTTTCTAATTTTAATTGAACTATGAGAATCAGAGGCATTTGATTTGATATTAACCATTGATTATTTCACCCCCATTAGGGTGTATAACCTGTCCTGTGATAAATGAAGCATCATCAGATGCCAAAAACAAGTAGGCAGGCGCAACTTCATTGGGCATTCCAGCTCTCTGCATGGGTGAGTCGCTTCCAAAGGTGGCAACATCCTTTTGCTTAAAAGTTGATGCAATCAGCGGGGTCCAAATAGGACCGGGAGCTACAGCATTTACCCGTATTCCTTTTTTAATTAAATTACTGGCCAGACTTCTGGTAAAAGAAACAATGGCTCCCTTTGCTGCAGCATAGTCGATCAAATGATTACTGCCTCGATAAGCCACCACGGATGCCGTATTGATAATGTTTGCCCCTTTCTTTAGATGGGGTAAGGCATATTTACAGATCCAAAAGTGAGAGAAAAAATTAATTTTAAACGTATTTAATAATTGCTCAGTAGAAATATCTGTCAATTCGTTTGATTCCCAATGCATCCCAATGTTATTGATGACAATATCAAGTTGATGATATTGCTTAATGGTTTTGGTAATGATTGATTTACAGTGACTCTCTTTTCCCATATCCCCTTTGATGAACAAGCATTCCGCATTAAAACTTTTGAGCTGTGGTTCTATTGCTTTGGCATCTGTGGTTTCATTCAAATAGGTTATGACCAATTTAGCACCTTCCTTAGCAAAAAGAAGGGCAATTGCTTTACCAATTCCACTATCCCCACCTGTAATCAATACAACTTTTCCTGCGAGTTTGCCTTTGGGATACTCTTTAGGCCAAGATTCAGGCAGAGGGTCTAATTGAGATTCTTTTCCTGCACGTCTTTGTTTTTGCTCAGGTCTAATTTTTTTTTTCAGTTCCTTCTTCATACGTTTTTGAGTTCTCTTTATAAGATAGTAAGGGCAACTTTAATCGACAGAAAATCTCTCCATAAAGAGGTCAATAGGAGAGTTTAAAGCACTTAAATTATCGTTTATTTCTAGCGCTTAAATATGCATTAATCACAGTGGCAGTTCTTAGTAAACAAACGTGCTCCCGTATAGTTTTGTCGAATTTTAATTGCTGGACTTAACCAGGTTGAATGCACATTAACATAAGTATACTCTTGATGATTTCTAAACAGTTAGTAGCATCCAAATGTTTATAAAGGGTGAGATGAGAAAAATAAAAAATACACCAGCCAACAATTTGGCTTGATAAGTTGTTCTAATGTACAATAAGGTTCTTCACAAGAATGAAAACGTGTATAGAAACTAGACGAATATTCTTGATTGGTATTAAAACGATTGCCCTATGAAACGGATTATAAACCAGTAATATAGTAGGATAAAATGGCCGCAATTCTTTCCTATTCCGACTGCAATACGTAGGTTTTACTAGAAAAGCTACCGTAAATGGTTTTAATTATTTTAATTCTAACACCAAAATCAAGGATCAAGATGTTCTGCAAAGGATTAGATCCTTAAAGATTCCACCCGCCTGGGAAAAAGTATGGATTTGTATAGATGCCAAAGGGCATATACAAGCTACGGGATACGATGTGCGGGGTAGAAAACAATACATATACCATCCAAGCTGGGTTCAGCAGCGGAAAATTCAAAAATTTGAAGAGATGAAGCAGTTTGGCGAAAAACTTCCTTTACTTCTTATGAAGGTAAAATCTGATTTAAGGAGTCATACGTTAAATCAAAAAAAAATTTGCGCATTTGCTGTGTACTTGATGTCAGAAACATTTATACGTGTGGGAAATAAAAATTATGAAAAAAACTATGGATCCTTTGGACTGACAACCCTGAAAAATAGGCACATATCATTGAATAGCAATTCTGTTTTAATTAAGTTTATTGGAAAGAAGGGAGTAAAGCAACAAATTAAATTAACAGACCGGCAGGTGAGTTCTTTTATCAAAAGAATGAAAGAACTTCCCGGTCAAAACTTATTTCAATATTATGACGATAATATGGAGGTAAAGCAGTTGAATTCCAGTCAGGTAAACGAATACTTAAAAGATGTTTTAGGAATAGATATCTCCTCTAAAGATTTCAGAACTTGGGGAGCATCCTCAACAGCCTTATTTGAAATCCTCAACAGGCCTATACCTCCAAGTCCAAAGGAAAAAGAGAATGAGCTAAGAGAGATTATTAAGTTGGTTGCTAGCAAGCTTGGCAATACAGTAGGTGTGGCAAAGAAATACTACATCCATCCATCAATTCAGCAAAATTATTTAAACGGTAACCTAGACGCTTTCATAAGAAAAAATGCTAGGAAAATACAAAGTCAAAAACCATCCGATAAACTAAGACTTTTATTGTTAGACATATTGGAAGAGAAGGGAAGCTAATATATCAATTTCAGATAATTTCATTTTGGGAATTTTAATTTGGATGGATTATCTGGGTTAATAAAAAATTAGATTCGTAATAACATCTTTAGAACCACTTAATAAAATTAAAGTATGATTGATATCCAAAAAATGTTTTTAGCAGAATTAGAGTGGAATTTTCTTTTTGAAATAGCCGCTCGAACATTTTGTATGTTCTTCCTTATTATCCTTATTTTAAGGATATCAGGTAGGCGAGGGGTCCGCCAACTGACTCTATTTGAAGTTGCAATCATTATTGGACTAGGGTCTGCAGCTGGAGATCCAATGTTCCAAAGTGATATCCCTATATTACATGCAATTGTGGTTTTTACTTGCGTAATATCGTTTTATAAATTGCTCACCTTTCTTGCCTCGCGCTTTAAAACTTTTACGAATTTGTTGGAAGGAAAACCTATGATTATTATCAAAGATGGCCGCTTTGAGATGAAACATGAAAACGATAATACATTTTCTAAAATGGAGTTTTTCGCAGAGTTACGAAACAAATCAGTTGAACACCTTGGGCAAGTTAAATTAGGTGTGCTTGAGGTAGATGGCACGCTTAGCCTTTTATTTTATAAAACCATTGAAATTAGAGAAGGCTTACCTATATTTCCTACTGGGTATGTGGAGATAGATTCCGTTAAACAAATTGAATCATTTGCCTGCATGTATTGCGGGAATGTGGTCGGAAAACTGGAACGGGTGAATGCAAAATGTGATAGGTGTTCAAGAGATAAATGGGCAACCACAATGCGAACCCATAGGGTGACATAAATAGTGGTTAATTCTAGAGCGACTCGAGAAGCATGAACTAGCACTAAAGATATTCATAAAACCCTTATTAAAACTGGCTTATCTGCATTTATCTTTGTCGTATTTTTGCTGAAAATTTATTTTAAAAAGCTAATTTTAAATCATGAAAATATCACTAGCATCTCCTCCTATACCACAAGGCTTAAATGACGGTTTACACTGGGTAGATTTGTTAACAAAAAAAGCATCTGAAGAACAAGCTGAAATTATATGTTTTCCCGAATCATTTCTTCCTGGATATCCTGGAATGCCTTTTTTAGAAGAGGATAGAGACAAGGAAGGATTGATATCTGCCTTATCTAAAGTATGTGAAATGGCCTTAAGGTATTCCGTATCCATTATTATCCCGATGGATTGGTACCTAGGAGATAAACTTATCAATGTGGCTCATGTTATTTCTAGCAAGGGAGAAATCCTAGGATATCAAGCAAAAGTTCAATTAGATCCATCGGAAGATGACATTTGGTTGGCTGGACAGAAAAGGGAAATTTTTGAGATAAATGGACTAAAATTTGGTATTTCTATTTGTCATGAAGGATTTAGATACCCAGAAACTGTAAGGTGGGCTGCCCGCCATGGGGCAAAAATTGTCTTTCATCCCCATTTTGCGGGAAGCAATACTCACGGTAATAATTTAACTGAGTGGGGTGCCAAAGAAAATCCTTATTATGAAAAAGCGATGCAAATGAGGGCTCTAGAAAACACAATCTATTTTGCTAGTTCAAACTATGCGTCGACCTATGCAGAATCTGCGAGCGCTATTATTTCTCCTGAAGGTGATTGCATCATCCATGAAAAATATGGAAGAGTTGGCATAATCACCGCTGATATTATTCCTGAAAAAGCAACAGGATTTTTAGCCAAAAGATTAAAAAAAATAGAATAAATGAATACTTACTCCCCCAAGTAACGAGAAGATTTTTTACCTTAAAATAGTGGCAAAAAATGCTAGATATTAAATTTGAAACTGAAAGATTGTCCATTGATCCTTTAAGTTTAGAACACACCAACTTTATGTTTGATCTACTGAGAACGCAAGGATGGAAAAAGAATATTGGAGATCGAGGAATAAACACAAAGGATGATGCCTATGCGTACATTAACAAGATTTTAAACAGTTCAAATTACACCTACTTAGTGTTCAGTTTAAAGGAAAATAATGATCCATTGGGAATAGTAACGCTCATTAAGCGGGATTATATGGAGGACTATGATATTGGATTTGCCATTTTACCAAAATATAAAAAGAATGGATATACCTATGAGGCAAGTGCCCAATTTTTACACCTAATATCAAGCAAAAATATTTGCAAAACAGTAGTAGCTATAATTCTTCCAGAAAATGTCCCTTCAATTAGCCTAATCAAAAAATTAGGTTTGAAATATGTAAATGATATAACCCATGAGGATAAAATTCAAAGTATTTTTCAAATATCCTTTTAAATTATCGAAGATTTGTATTACTCAGGATTATGCTTTAAAAGCGAACTAGGGAACTAGTAATGTGTTTTAGACGTAGAATATGTTTTATAAATGAAGGCAATATTTGTTATCCAATTCACTTTGAAAGCAACCATGGGGAATGTATGTCTATTTAACAAAACGAATATTAAGTAAATGGAAAACCTAATTCGACATATCCAAAATTATGTTTATCTAAATGATTCTGATATTGAACGGCTATCTAGAGGAATCAAGGTAATCTTCCTCAAGAAGAAAGAATTCTTAATCAAAGAAGGTGATTTTTGTCATTCCAACTATTTTGTGAGTAAGGGATGTTTGCGGATGTTTTTTTTGAAAGAAAACGGAATAGAGCAAATCACCCAATTTGCGATTGAAAATTGGTGGATTTCGGACTACATGAGCTTGTTGAACAAAGAATCTTCAACCTTCAATCTTCAAGCTATTGAAGATTGTGAAATTTTACAACTCAATGAAACTTCTCTAGAACTTTTATTCACCGATATTCCGCAATTGGAGAGATATTTCAGATTGGTAATTCAAAAAGCATATGCAGCATCGCAGTTTAGAATCAAGTATCTTTATGGCTTATCTCGTGAAGATCTATATTTTCATTTTTCAACTCATTTCCCGGAATTCATGCAGAGAATACCTCAATATATGCTAGCATCCTATTTAGGTTTTACCCCAGAATATCTAAGTGAAATAAGAAAAAAAAGGTGAACTCATTTCTCTTGTTTAATCCTTTCTATTTACGGATTAACCATTTTTATCCAATTAAACTTTATATTTTGTCTTGTTGAATTGATCGAAGAGACACCTTTGTTCAGTTATAATTAAAACAAGATTATACAGAATTTTTTAATCAATAGTTCGAATTAGTTTAAAAATTTCTTTTTTAGATTTTTCAAACAATTCCCCCCCAAACTCTTCATTGTCCAATGAGATTATTGACAAATCTTGTACGCCCATTACACCAAAAATAAATTTTAAATACTTTGTCTGAAAATTCATGTGCGCATTTTTTTCATGCTCACCATATCCAGTATCTCCTCGGCTAGAGAGGATAAACATCTTTTTATTTTTGAGTAATCCAACGTAGTCACCATCAGGAACGCCAGACCTGAATTTCCAGGTTTCGTTTATACGCATAACCTGATCTATATAAGATTTTAAACCACTCGGAATGGACCAATTATACATAGGCGTGGCAATAATATAAATATCGTTCTCTTTGAGCTCCTTGATTAATTCATTGCTCAGTCTCAAAGCTTTCTGATTTTCTGGGGTTCTCTTGGATGGGGTAATAAAGGCGCTGGCAATCCATGATTCATCGATTGCAGGAATTTGTTCTTTCCCTACTTCGCGAAACGTTACGATATCATGTGGATGTTTAGCGGTCCAATTCTCAATAAACAATTGTGCTAATTTTCTGCTGTATGACCTTTGATCTCTAACGCTGGCATTAATAATCATTACTTTTTTCATTTGCTTCTTATTTTTTATAAAGCAAAATTCTTGATTATTTAACTCAGAAAAATTGATCTACTTCAAGAGGATTTACTTTTTTTACGAATTCGGCTTATAAATTCGGCTGAAATACCCAAATAGGAAGCGATTAGATATTGCGGAACTTTGGATGTAATTTCGGGATAGGTGTTAAGAAAATCATAATATCTATGTTCAGCATCATAGACATTGATATAGGAAATTCTTTTTTGTAGTGTTCCTAAATAGCTTTCTAATATGATCCTAAAATATCTTTCTAAGCCAGGAAGCTCGACTAAAAGTTTTTGGAAAGTGTGATAATTTATTTGCAAAACAGTCGTTTTTTCTAATGCCTGAATGGTATAAATTGATGGCTCTTGTTTGGAAAAGCTGGCTAAATCAGAAGCCCACCAATCGGCTATGGCAAAAAACAAAATTTCTTCGTTTCCATTTTCAGCATTGATATAGAATGTTTTTAATGCTCCAGATACCACGTAATTATCATAACGACAGATCTCACCGTTGCGCAGTAGATAATCTCCTTTTTCTAAGGTCTTCTCAGACCAGAAGGTTTCAAAAATTGCGATTTCACTTTCACTTAATTTAATATGCTTTAAGACACTTTTTATCAATGAATTCGCTTTCATATTCTTTAAATTTTCCTGACTTACGTATGCTCTAAATTTACATAGATATCCTGGTTATTCGGTTTTTAGACGATAAAATTGACAAAAAAAGCAATACTAAAATAAATATTAACATTATATATCAAACATATCTTACATTTATATTGATTATTTACAGATAGTTATGAAGATTACATCAAAATACGTATGGGCAACATTAGCTTTCTTTTTAACAGCTTTTGATGGGTTTTGCCAGCAGAAACCTAATATCATTGTTATATTAATGGATGACCTGGGTTATTCGGATCTGGGTTGCTATGGTGGAGAAATACCTACCCCAAACATGGATCAACTGGCGAAGGATGGAATCCGTTTGACTAATTTTTATAATGCGGCACGTTGCTGTCCCTCGAGAGCAGCTCTTTTAACAGGCCTTTATCCGCATCAGGCAGGTATCGGACACATGATGAATGATCGAGGAGAAGAACATCCTGCTTATCGAGGCCATTTAGGGAATCAAACAGTCACTATTGCTCAGATTTTGAAAGAATCTGGCTACTTTACGGCGATGACAGGTAAATGGCATCTTGGGCAAGCCGCGGGAGTAACCCCCTCTAATAGAGGATTCGACCGTTCTTTGAATGCTCCTGGTGGAGGTTTCTACTACGGTAATAGTAAAAAAGCAAAGATTTTCTTGGATGGAAATCGGCTTGACAATGAAGGACCGGAATTACCCAAGAACTGGTACAGCACAGATTTGTGGACTACATTTGGTTTGCAGTTTATCGATGAAGCGATAGATGAGAAAAAACCATTTTTTCTCTATCTAGCTTACAACGCTCCTCATTTTCCTTTACAGGCGCCAAAAGCTGAAATAGAAAAGTTTAGAGGGAAATATAAAGCGGGATGGGAGAAGCTACGCCAGCAGCGTTATCAAAAACAAATTGAACTTGGGTTGATCGATAAATCTTGGGACCTTCCTCCATTCAATCCAAATGTTCCAAAATGGGATACGCTGAGCGAACAAAGTAAAGAGAAATATGATCACATGATGGCTATCTATGCCGCTGTCGTATCGCGTCTTGATCAGAGTATTGGAAACCTTATAAAAAATTTAAAACAGCGTGGAATTTTTGATAATACACTGATCCTTCTTGTTTCTGATAACGGTGGAAATCCTGAACCTGGTGCTCAAGGTATTTACAAAGGTAAAAATCCTGGGGGATCAAGATCGACTGTTTTCTTAGGCCAAGGTTGGGCGGAAGTTGGATGTACACCATTCTGGGCCTATAAGCATCATACGCATGAAGGAGGAATCTCCTCACCAGGTATTATTTCCTGGCCAGCGGGTATTCCAGAAAATCTCCGTGGTACTTTTAATAGAGAGTCGGCCCATATTACGGACATCCTGGCAACAGTTGTAGACTTGGCTGGTGCGCAATACCCTCAAACTTATGCTGGTCACCAGATTACCCCTACAGTAGGCATTAGTTTGAGACCAATGATTATAGGTAAACCCATCATCCGAAGGGAACCCATTTTTTGGGAACATGAAGGCAATAGGGCGGTTCTGGATGGTAAATGGAAATTGGTTGCCGAATGGAAGGAAAATTGGCAATTGTATGATTTGCAAAAGGACAGAACTGAGATCGATAATGTCATTAAGGAACATCCCAAAGTAGCTAAAAGGTTGAAAGAATTATATGCATCTTGGTCAAAAAAAGTGAAGGTAGAGCCTTGGAATCATGGTGTCAACTGGTTTTATGATTATGAAAAGGCAAAAACTGAAAGCAAGCAATAAGATCAATAATAAAATTATTTTGTTGGAATTAATGGAGTTTTAGGTTTGGCTATTTTGGATCAATGGATGAAAATCTGTATCCCAATTTTTATTTACCTTTATTGGATCTAGCGTATTATCAGACTTTAAACACATGTATTTAACTATACCCTTTCAAGATATAAATAGGAACCAAATTATTTCTTTGGAGGTTTCTGAAGAGTTAAAAACTTATTTCCCAAGGTCAGGAAGGCTAAATTAGTGCAGGCAGGTTTTGTGTTTTTTACGTCGGAGTTTTAGAGAACAAGATTAACATTCTACACTATTTTAAAAAAATAAAATGGTCATTAAATCAATTAAAATCAGTCAAATTGCAATCCCTTTTCTGTTAAATTTTATCGTGGCTTTGGGCTGCTTTGGACAATCGGAAAACCAGAAACCAAACATTCTGCTAATTCTAGTGGATGATCTTAAGCCTGCCATTCATGGATTTGGTGATCAAGCTGCGGTTTCTCCGAATATCGATAAATTAATCGCACAGGGCGTTCGATTTGATCGTGCTTATAGTAATCAGGCAGTTTGCGTTGCCTCGCGTAATAATTTACTTCTTGGAAGTAGATCTACCTCCACGGGTATCTATGATTTTGGAAGAAGTATACGGCAGTATTATCCAGATGCGGTTACCCTTCCTCAGGCTTTTAAGAATCAGGGATACTTCACCCAAGCTATTGGAAAGGTATTTCATGTGGGGCATAACACCTATAACGATACTATCTCCTGGTCGGCGCCGCATTTTCATGAGAAGATTATTGAGTACAAGACTATGGATAAATCAGAATCAGCCTTGACGATTGAAGCCGCTTTGTTTGAAAATTATTCTTGGGATTATGCCTTGAAACAAACGCAAGGAATCGCTTGGGAATCGCCAGATGTGCCCGATGAGGCCTACGGAGATGGACGCGTTGCTAGAAAGACCATTCAGGTCCTTGACTCTATGGACCAACAAAGGGAACCTTTTTTTCTAGCAGTTGGTTTTGCGCGGCCTCACCTTCCTTTTAGTGTTCCTAAAAAATATTGGGATCTCTATGATGAATCATCGCTCCCGATGCCGATCACAGAAAAACATCCTACAGGAGCGCCTGACTTTGCGGTGAAAAGATTTGGAGAAATCGAACAATATCAACACATACCCAAATATGAAAAAGGTAAATCATATCCCGATTCGCTAAAAAGAAAACTCATTCATGGCTATTATGCTGGGGTAAGCTACGTGGATGCTCAAATAGGAAAAGTTCTTGATAAATTAAAGAAAACGGGTTTAGATAGCAATACCATTGTTGTTCTTTGGGGCGACCATGGATATCTGTTGGGTGATATGGGAATGTGGACTAAGCATGTTAATTACGAATTAGCCAATAGAATCCCTTTGGTCATCTCGTATCCGAAGACCTTATTGACTGCTCATGCCTCTAAATCAATTGTTGAAACTGTTGATATTTATCCTACACTCATTGAATTAGCGGGATTAAAGCTACCAGAAAAGAATCCAGTTCCTTTTGATGGAGAAAGTTTGGTTCCATTGCTGAAAAATAAAAAGCACAAAGTAGACTACGCCTATCATTGTTATCCCAGAGATGGATGGATGGGAAGAGCTATACGAACAGATCGATTCCGCCTTGTGGAATGGACAAATATTAAAAACAAAGAATTAGCCCCTAAATATGAATTCTATGAATACGATAATGATCTGTTAGAATATATAAATACAGCGGAGATGAAAAATAAAGATTTTATAAAATTGCACTCCCTTTTAAAGCAACATCCTGAATATCACGAACCATTACAGGCAAGTAAACCTAAAAAAAAATGATTAATGATGAAGATTTTTAACATGATGAGTCTACAAAAATTGAGTGTAAAAGAATGGCGATACAACGAGCGAGTATATACGTGCTTTTTTGGACTGATCTTTTGGCTATTATGCTCCACAGAAGTACTTGCCCAGAAAGTGAGCTCCTTACCAGACCATAAGAAACCCAATATTGTGATTATTATGGCTGACGATTTGGATAGTAAACAATTGAGTTGTTATGGCGGACAGAATATTCAAACCAGGCATATAGACCGCTTAGCAAAGGAGGGACTAAAATTCAACAACATGATCGCCTCTGAGGCAATGTGCGTACCTACACGTGCTTCTCTATTTACAGGCTTATATCCTTCGCGGCATGGTGCTTATCAAAATCATAAGCCTGTTTATGATGGCTTAAAGAGTGTAGTTCAGTACATGAATGAACAAGGTTACAGGGTTGCTCTTAGTGGGAAAGATCACGTGACCAGACCTGTTTCAACTTTTCCCTTTGAGATTCTTCCTGGTTTTGAAAAGAATTGTGTAGCTCCAAGCGATGACTACATGTTGGATAGTATTGCTGATTTTGTTGAGAAGACTAAGGATCCATATTGTCTTTTTATAATGAGTATTAATCCGCATGCACCATGGACGCTAGGAGATCCTTCTGAATTCGAAGCGGACAAACTTAAATTACCGGAACATTGGGTAGATACTGATTTAACACGTGAGAATTTTACTAAATACTTGGCAGAGATTCGAAGATTAGATAACCAGGTAGGGGATGTGATGAAAATGTTGGAAGAAACCAAGCAATTGGATAATACCATTGTTATTTTTCTTGGTGAACAGGGACCACAGTTTCCGGGGGGTAAATGGAGCCTATATGATAATGGACAAAAAAGTTCAATGATTATTCGCTGGCCAAAGGTAATAACGGCTAATTCCCAAACAGATGCTATTGTCCAATATGAGGATATCACACCGACTTTAGTCGCTATCGCATCAGGGCATCCAATTAAAAATTTGGATGGGAAAAGTTTTTTGCCGGTTATTACAGGCAAACGAACAAGCCATAGAGAATTTGCCTATGGTATTCATAATAACTATCCCGAAGGTCCGGCCTATCCCATTCGAAGTATCCGGGATTCCAGGTATAAATTGATCGTGAATTTGTTGCCAGATAGTCAGTATTACATCAAGTACATGATGAATCCTATGCATAAAAAGCAGGTTTATAGTTCCTGGTTAAAAAAAGCAGAAAGTGATCAACACGCTCATTTTTTAACCCATAGAATCGCGAAGCACGAGGCTTTGGAATTTTATGATTTACTCGAGGACCCAAATGAACTGAATAATTTATCGAAAAGTTCCAAACATCAAAGAAGAATTAAAAGTATGCAATCAAACCTATCTGCCTGGATGCGGGATCAAAAGGACTCAGGAGCATCCATGGATATCCCATTCAAGCAAAAATAATTTTCCTTTAAAAGATTATTGTATGAAAATAGCGCATAAAATATATCAAATTCAGGCATCAAGCCTGCTTAAGAAATTGCTTTTGATGAGTTTTCTTTTTCATTTAGTTTCTGTGGGTTTTGCTCAAGAGCATCAAAAGCCACATATTATATTAATCTTAACGGATGATTTGGGAATTGGAGATATTAGTTGCTACTACGGAAAGTATAAAACGCCAAATATTGATAAAATAGCTGCTCAGGGAATACGATTTACAAATTACTATAGTGCATCACCCATTTGTTCTCCCTCGAGAGCTGCCATTCTAACAGGGCAACAACCCGCTAAATTAAATTTCACAACCTATTTAAACACACGTGAGGATAACCGCCGAAGGGGACAAGTGGATTATTTAGATCCCAAAGTTCCCACAATCGCCAAAATATTGAAATCCAATGGATATGCAACGGCCCATTTTGGAAAATGGCATATGGGAGGTGGGCGTGATGTGAACGATGCACCCAATTTTGACCAGTATGGGTTTGATTCTTGGTCAAGCACCTATGAGAGCCCAGATCCCGATCCGGCATTAACGGCAACAAACTGGATTTGGAGTGATCAAGATAGCATAAAGCGCTGGAACCGGACAGCTTATTTTGTGGATAAAACCCTGTCTTTTTTAAAAGCCAATAAACATAAACCTTGTTATATCAATCTTTGGACAGATGACGTACATACACCGTGGATAGTAGGAGATAATCAGCTGGAACATGTTCCAAGGAAGCCTCAATCCGAGCGTAGTTTTCAAAAGGTATTAAATGATTTGGACCAAGAGCTTGGGAGGTTAATGGATGGTTTGATCGAACTGGGGATTGATCAGAACACCATTGTGATCTTCACAAGTGATAATGGACCCTTACCTAATTTTAGACAAGACCGCTCTGCCGGATTAAGGGGTACGAAGCTCTCTTTATATCAGGGAGGAATAAACATGCCTTTTATCGTCCGTTGGCCTGAAAAAATTAAAAAGAATGGTACCGATAGTACCTCTGTCATCTCAGCGTTGGATTTGCTTCCTTCATTCGCCTCAATCACCGACGCAAAACTTAAAGATGCAATACATCTTGATGGAGAAGATCGTTCTAGTACCTTACTGGGTACACCCTCAAGTCGACGGCAGGGATTATTCTGGGAATATGGACGTGATACGCTTTATTTTAGTTTTCCAAAAGCACCAAACCGAAGTCCTGTATTAGCGTACCAAGAAGGTTCATGGAAATTTTTAATGAATATCGATCAGAGCAATATGGAGTTATATCATTTGGATGCAGACCCCAAGGAGGCTAAAAATAGAGCGGCTGAATATCCTGAGTTGACAGAGAAATTTAGTCAAATTCTTTCGCTTTGGTGGCAGCGTTTGCCAAGGCTAGAAAACCGGGAATAATGACCGCTCAAAGAAGAAAAATCGTGGTTTTATTTTCTATTTTTTTCCTAAGAAAAGATGGATGAAATAGTTCCTTATAAGGCAGTAAAAGGTTAGGTCTTAAGTATAGAACAAAGAGTCAATTGCATTAGATAATGATAGGACTCTTTGTTCTAATTTATTTCAACTTATAAGTTCGTTTTTAATTAATCATTGGCTGATATTTATTTCTGTTTTCAATTAGGACCCATATGTAAATTGCAAGCAAAGGAATGGCAATTGGCAAACCCTCTGGTGCTATGGTCAAATGAGTGAGCATAATGCCTGTCATGATAGGAGCTAAGATGACAGCTCCCAGAGCTCTCACTTTTGGAATGATGAAAAGGATACCCCCAATGATTTCAACAATGGCAATAAGGGGTATTAGCCATACAATCTGCATCATTGCAGTGAACATTTTCATGGAATCCTCAGGCATATCTGGCGGAGGTGGCATGTAGTTGAAAAATTTATTCAAACCTGCATGGATAAACATCAGTCCAAATAACAGACAAAGGACGAAAAGAATTTTCTGTTTCATAATAGTTTTTTTAAAGTAGTTTTATTTATAATTGGAACCAAAAGACTTTTAAGACCTGATGGTATTTTTATGGTTTAGGTCTCAAGAATCCCTTGTGATTGTTCTGGTTCTAGTTTTAGTTAGCCTTAGTATTAACGCAAATGTATTTCGGTTTATTATGAGGTGAATTTACTTAAAATATTAAGATATAGGTAATTAATGTAAATTTTCTGAATTGTAGAAGATTAAAGCTGAATTACTCGTACAGTAAAATGGGTTGTAAAGCACCATTTTGGATGAAGAACAAAATGTTTAAATTATTAGCCTAAAATTGAATTTACTTTCTTTCATGAAATTATAAAATCAACTTGCCCTTGGATATTTTTGATAGTTTGCCTTTAAAATCATATCTTATATTTCTTAACATTTGAATAAGGAATTGGCGCTATAGGATAAAGCTGAAATGCATTTTACAACAAAGGACTATTATGGAACATAGAGAAAGAAGAAGTTACGATACCCTGAGTGAGGCCGTAAATGATTTACAAAGAATAGGATATACCGAAGATTTTTTAATTCCTGAAGAAGGAGAATGTTTGTACTGTGTTGCCAAATCGATGGAACTCTCTGCCGATGAGTTTGTCATTGATGACATATATCGCTTTGAGGGGATGACAGACCCGGGTGATGAAAGTATACTGTTTGCCATTTCATCAAAAGATAATCTGATCAAAGGCTTAGTGATTAATAGCTTTGGTGCCGAATTTAGTTTTAGATCCTCCAAATTAGTCTCTGAATTATACAGAAGATCTCGAGAAGTATAGGATTTCAAATAGATTACGCTTGAACCTCTTTGTGCTGAATGAGATACACACAACGATTGTCCTGAGCAACGATATGATCTAGACGATCAATTTGATAATGGATACCTAATAAGTTTCTGAAGTTTTTTATTTCTGCCTGGCACAATTGCTGGCATGCTGTTGCAGCTTTGCGGATTGGACAATGATTTTCAATGAATAAATAACAGTCATTTTCTTTTCTCCATTCCGCTAGATAACCCTCAGATGACCTAATTTGAGCCAGTTTTTCAAGCTTTGATTCTATATCGATTGAATCGGCCATTTCTTTTTCGTATCGGTCAAAGGTCTGGTGTTCACGGTTTGTAATTAATAAATCCAATGCATTTTCACCTAAAATATTTTTGATGGAATGGATCAGTTGTATCGTTAATTCAGCATGGGTGTCAGGGAACTGGGCTAAGCCATGTTCGGTTAATGAATAATGGGTACATGGGCGACCCACACCAGCACTCTTACACGCTTTTTCCACCAATCCTTCTTCAAGTAATTTAACCAAATGCTGTCTAACACCTTCCTTGCTAATGGCTAATTCACTTGCCAAAAAGGAAGCATCAAGTTCACCTTCCTTTTTCAACAACATTAAGATATTATCTAAATTACTTTTTCCCATATAGCAATAATTCGATTCTAATTTTGCAAATATACTGATAATATTTATTAGCTAGTTTTGCGAAAAGACTCCATTTCGCGTTTAATTATGTGTAAGGTTAATAATATATGTTCTAAACTTATTTTTTTTCTTATTTCATGACATTAATAAAACAATTGATTACTTGTTTTATTATTTCTGTTTTTTACCTTTGGTTCATAATAAGTAGAAATATTAGCAATAAAACGATCCACTAACCAAAAGTCAACACCATGGAAAATTATATATTATCTTACCGCGCTTCCTTAAAAACCTTACTCGAAAGGGAGAGGGTTTTCGAAATGCTACAACGAGAATATCCGAGTTTAAAACAATTATCCATTGAAATGGATGACAAGTCTTTTGTTTTAAGAATGCACTCACCAGAAAGAATTGAATCTGATATACAGAATTCTATACTAAATTTTGGTCACCGTGTCTCTTTTGTTTCTGCAAATAAATCTGCTTAATTTTTAAGATAAAGTATAGTAAATTTTTGATTTGCAGGACAGTACAGGATGGGTAAAGCAAAAGGATGTATTATATTTGGATATAGGCTTTTAAAAGAGGCTTAATAATCAACCTAAACTCGCATTTGAATTTATTTTCAACTAAACAGAATTATCAATAATTCTGTTTAGTTTGCTTAAAATAGCATTCAAAAGAGTCAAGGTCAAAATAAACTGAATAACATTTAATCATCTTTAATTCAATTGGTTCATAAGGGTTTTAATAAATCCTTTTTTAGTAGATTCCCCGGTTTTAATCGGGGAATTATTTTTTGTCAAAAATTCTAGTTGCCATCCATCTTATCGAAATATTCGGCATTTTTCCGAAGGGCATTTGTTCTTTTCAAGCAATATTCATTTTTAGTTATTATATTTAAGTTCTCAAACTTAACTTATGGATAATAGCTTACCCCAAACCAGCGTTTGGACCTCATTAGAAAAAATTGCGTTCCGATTTTCCTTCATTTTAATAATTTCCTTTATTATCATCATGAATAATGGAGCGTTTAACTTTATGACGGTCATCATAAAGCCATTTACTGAATTGATGAGGATAATAACGCCTTGGTTTGCTGAACATGTTTTGCACTACCGGTACAACTATTCTATTTTTACCAATGGGAGCGGGGATACTTCTTATGATTGGATTTCAATTCTCCTACTGTTAATTTTTGCTCTTTGCGGTTCGGTATTATGGACTGTTTTGGATCGCAAAAGGAATAGTTATAATGCCTGTTACTATTGGCTCACTGTTGTTATTCGCTATTACATAGCTTTTATTCTTATCAATTATGGGATTATTAAGCTCTACCATGCTCAAATGCCTCCGCCTTCATTAAATAGATTAATGCAACCCTTGGGAGAATTTTCACCAATGGGCCTGGCCTGGACCTACTTAGGATATTCCAAATCTTACAATATCTTTATGGGCCTTGTTGAGATGGGCTCAGCACTACTGTTATTTCGAAGGACTACGGCCTTGGGCGCATTACTCACAGTGGCCACGAGTGTAAATATTATGACGGTTAATTATTTTTATGATGTTCCTGTTAAAATAGTCTCGACGGCATTATTCCTGTTATCGTTGTATTTGCTCATTCCACATTTTAAATCCTTTTATCGGCTTTTTATTGTAGGAGAAGCTGATCAAATCCGAATTCAAAAAAGACCGCATTTCTCAAAAAGGTGGAAATCAATCGTTTTAAATATAACGAAGATCATCCTTATTGGGCAGTTTGTTCTTCTAGGAATCTATTTGTCTTCAAAACGGCAGGATATGATGGCGAAGTATTATAAAAAAACACCTTTAATGGGAATTTACCATATTATACAAGATGCCGATCAAAGTGCAGCTATTCCTATGAATTGGTCAATTATTACATTTGAATATGAAGGTCGTGCAAGCGTTAGGGATAAATATTATCAAAATACATACATGGATTTCACTCTAGACACGCTCAAAAAAGAGATTTCAATTAATAATTATACTTTTGACTACGCAAAACAAAACAACGGTGATGTAATGCTTAGAAGATTGGTAGACACCATTTCTGAAGAAATTCACCTAAAAAAAGTAGATCACGAAAATTTTGAACTTATTAAACGTAATTTCAATTGGATTCAGGAGCATCCTTACAACAGGTAGACCTGTCTGCTGATTTAAAGATTCTCTCCTAAGAGATGTAATCACAACGTACGAATCGATCAGGACCATCGGGTAAATGAATGCTAATTATTCTGCATGAACAGAATTTCATCGGTTTGAATTTGTTATTTTTGTTTTAAATTATTGCACCAATATATATGGAATTAACACAAGGTTTTGCTGGCTATGAAATTACAAAAGCTACTGCTGATCAGGCCGAAGAAATTTGGAAGGTACTTCAACAAGCCATACTTAAACGTAAGAATGAAGGGAGCAATCAATGGCAAGATGGATACCCTAACCTAGAGATCGTTAACGATGATATTCAAAATGGATCTGCTTATGTAGTGCTCAATGAAAACAAAGAATTGGTTGCTTATTTTTCTTTGGTTTTTGGTATTGAGAAGGAATATCAAGAGATCATTGGCGCCTGGAAAAGCAACCAGCCTTACGGAGTTATTCACCGCATTGTGGTAAATCAAAGCAAATCTAAAAAGGGACTTGCCACATGGATGATGACAAAGGTAGAGGCTATCTGTAAACAAAATGGATATTTTAGCTTAAGGGCTGACACCAACTATGATAATGCAGCTATGCTACGCGTTTTTGAGAAATTGGGGTATTTGTATTGTGGCAAAGTATACTTCAGGGGAGGGGAAAGACAGGCCTATGAAAAGGTGCTGTAACCTTTTTTCACCTGAAGAAATGAGATGCACATAAGAAGGGTCCCAGTCAATCAACCTAAATGTCAATTACCTTGGTATTTTGCCTACCCTGAGCATGATTTTCCAACTTACATTTTTAGTATCATCGGGCCGAGTCCAATGTGTTTCTAAATCCTTTTGCAGCTGAGCAATGGGATTGATTTGTTCGTGTTTGATATACTGCTGGGTTGCGGACCAGGTGAGTAGATGACCCAAAAGATCCTGAAGTTTAAAGCGCTTGTAAATGTAGAATTCAGGAGGTTCAATTTCCTTGAAAGGAAAGGGTACAGTAGTGTAACCTTGTTGAATGAGTTTAATTTCTTTTTGCCAATATTCTCCGACAATTTTATCGTGAAAATGTTGGGTTATTTTATCAATTTCTGGATTTATTTTTGGAACCCCATAGGCCCAAATAGCAATTATACCATCAGCTTTCATCACTCTTTTGGCCTGGCTATAAAAGGCATCAAAATCAAACCAATGTACCGCTTGAGCTACCGTAATGAGATTTACGGAATGATTTTCTAATGAGGTTTCTTCCGCTTTTTCTACCTTATAGATCACCCGTTCATGTTCAAAGGCATTTTCAATTTGAGCCTCGCTAGGATCGGTGGCAAACACCTGATCATAAAAATCAGCCAAATGAATAGCCGATTGTCCATTACCAGTTCCGCAATCCCAAGCTAATCCATGCTCATTGGTTAGACTATGCAGATAGTCATATAATTCATGCGGATAGGAAAGTCTAAATTTTGCATAAATAGAGGCTTGTCCAGAAAAATTATCGCTAAATGTGGTCATATTTAATCCTATAATTACGCCATTTATTGATTTAAATATACGAACTAATAGGCTAAGAAAAAAGAGTATTCACTTTCTAATTAATCAAATGCATGATTAGATTTTAAACGAAAAATGAATAGGAAGCAGGATTTTATGGGGTAGTTAAGGGTTGTAAACTATTTGCATTTAAGAAAATATATGCCTGTAAAGTGCTTTATTTGAATTATTTAACTTTTTAAGTGCTTAATGTTTTAGTAACAGTACACTAAGGTTTGGTCGATTCTACGTATTTTTTGAATTTATCGAGTACAGATTGACAAAATTCTTCTTGAAGCTCTATGGCGGTATTAGCTTCAGGTTGAAATTTTTCAAGAACTTCAACTTGATTCTCATTTTTCTGAAAACTAATAATGGATTTTCTACCATCTGCCTGCAAGCTTTCGATTCGCTTTTGAAAATCAACCGCAGTATATTCTCCTTTGAAATTGAATCCTTGTTCACCATGTATGGATTCCATTCTAAAATCAAACCTTCCTCCTTTCACGGGATTATTCTCTGCCTTTGGACAATGCCAATCAGAAAATGGGACATTCCATTTTTTGATATCATCCGGATTAACCCAAGCATTCCAAACGGTTTCTAAATCACTATTTATTGCTACGGAAACACTTAAATAATCCTTCATAATTAGCTACATTAAATTCAAACGAATCTAAGAATACTTCCACTTAAGTTCCTTGTCATACGGCAAGAAATCTTTTATTTTTTTCAGATCCCTTTTTCGAAAGAGAAATACCTGTAAGTTGGGTTTATTTAATCGAGATTGTTGCTTTAAGTTTCTTTCGATGCCGTAGGTCTTGGAAAAAATAGTTAATAATAGTATGACAATACCAACTCAAAGCCCTAACATTGTAGTGTTGTTCACTCTTGTGATGGTGAATAACTAAAACATGAAAGGTATTTGCTTTTACCTCCCGGGAGCAGATACTGATTAAGGTATATAATTATAAACATAACCAGTAAACTTTTATGCAATTAACGCAGTTAACATCTGAGCATCAGATTTTTCGTGAAAGTCTAAAATCGTTTATCCAAAAAGAAATTCTTCCGCATATTGATCTTTGGGAAAAACAAGGGAAAATCGACAAATTCATCTGGAAAAAAATGGGTGATATGGGGTATATGGGCTTGTATTATCCCGAAAAATATGGTGGACAGGGAGTTGATTTTTTTTATTCTTTAATTTTATGTGAGGAATTATCCCATTGCTTTTCGGGTGGATTTGCTATATCCGCAATGGTTATTCAATACATGTCCGCTCCTTATCTTTTAAAACATGCAAGTGAGGAAATAAAGGATAAATATTTACGCAAAGTTATCGCTGGAGAAATGGTCAGTTCTGTAGCCATCACTGAACCTGGAGCTGGTTCGGATGTCCAAAGAATTACAACAACGGCCGTTCTGCAGGGTGATGAATATATTGTCTCTGGCTCGAAGACCTTTATTACCAATGGGGTCTACGGAGATTTTTTTATTACAGCAGTAAAAACAGATCCCAATGCCAGAAGCAAAGGGATTAGCCTGTTGTTAATAGACCGGCATGCTGATGGGGTGAGTGCACATAAAATTGAGAAAATGGGTTGGCATGCCTCGGATACTGCCGAACTCAAATTCGATCAGGTTCGAGTACCCAAATCCCAACTGATTGGCGCCGAAGGATCGGGTTTCAAATACCTCATGGGCGGTCTACAACTTGAACGATTAATTGCTGCCATTCATTCTCTAGCAACAGCTGTTTCGGCTATTGATTATACCTTAAAGTATTTATCTCAACGGAATGCCTTTAATAAACCTTTGAAAGATTTTCAAGTGATTCGTCATAGAATGGCTCAATTAATGGCGGATATTACCGCGTTAAGGGCCTTTATTTACGATTGTTGTGATATGCAGAATCGTGGTTTATATGCCGTAAAGGAATGTTCCATTGCAAAATTGCAAGCCAGTGAATTGGCGAAAAAAGTTGTCGATGCATGTTTCCAATTTTTTGGAGGGTACGGTTTTACTGAAGATTTCAAAATAGCTAGATTATATCGAGACGTCAGAGTCGGAACCATCATCGGTGGAACTTCAGAGATCATGCTCGAAATATTAGCTAAATTATTTATTGATAATGTAGAGTACGATAATAGCTAAAGAAATTTTAAGAGCGATGAGTGTATCTGATAATGTATCGATTAAGGAACTAAAAGCTGGAGTTTTTGAGCTCATGATAATTAGTCCTACAGAAAATCCAGTGGTTTTTGACCTAGACTATTTTAAGCGTTGCGTACAAATCTCCCTGGATATTTTAAGGGAAGCTGAATGCTACGCTCTGATTATTCGCTTGCAAGGGCCACATACCCCAATGCCTATCAAGGACCTTTTTGAAACAAGCCAATTCAACGAATCCTTCAAAGAAGAGCTGCATGAAATTAATGCACTGATCCTTGAATTTAAGGAAGTCAAGAAACCCATTCTTGGAATAACCGATGATATTTGTCTTTCACAAGCATTTTCCTTTCTATTGTTGTGTGATTATCGTTTTGCCGTAGCAGACAAAGTTAAATTGGGATTTCCCGAGGGTGAGTTTGGCCTATTTCCGGGACTAGGAAGTACCTTAATGCTTCAAAGGATCCTTGGAAGTCAAAAAGCATTTAATCTGTTCGTTCAAGGTAAAGTGATTTCTTGTGAAAAGGCCTTGGACATTGGGATCGTTGATAAGCATTTCAGTAATCATCATCAGGCAACTCAGGCTGCAGAAAAAATTTTACTAAGCCAAAAAAAGGATAAAGTGATCTCCCAGGCAGATATCGATCTGGAATCGCATAGGGAAGAAGAATTACAAACTATTGAAAAGAAAATAAACCCAGCTTATCCAGGGATTGGTTTTTATTATTTAATATTTAAACACAGCAGCTCTAAAACACTGAAAGAAATTTTGAATATGGAGCACATGGCAATGATTTATGTCCTGGAATCAACCACTGTGAAAGCTGTCGTTAGGTCCTTATATTATGGCGTAAAACAAGCAAAGTCGTTAGGGAGTAGCTCCGAGCAGAAACCGTATGAAACCAATAAAATTGCCATCATAGGCGCTGGAATGATGGGTTCTGGAATTGCTTATGTAGCGGCAAAGGCTGGAATAGAGGTCGTTTTGAAGGATGTAAAACTCAAAACGGCCGAATATGGAAAAACTATTGTGCACAAATTGGCCAGTAAGGCAGTAGCCTCTGAGCAGATGAAGGAAGAACAAAAGGAACAGCTCCTCTCTAAAATTACACCTTCAGATCAAATAGGGCCGCAGGCAACCTACGATTTGATTATCGAGGCTGTATTTGAGGACAAGGAGCTAAAAGCGAAAGTCATCGATCAAACTATTCCTTTTTTAAAATTGGAAGGGTTTTATGCTTCCAATACAACATCACTTCCAATCGCTGAGCTAAGCATAAAAACTCCAGATCCAAGCCGGTTTATTGGTCTTCATTTTTTCTCTCCGGTGGATCGGATGCCTTTGGTAGAAATCATTGTGGGACAGCAAACCAGCTCACAAACCCTAAGCAAAGCTTTACAATTTGTGCATAAACTAGCCAAGGTGCCTATAGTTGTCAATGATGGGCCAGCTTTTTTCACTTCAAGAATATTCTTTAATTATCTTTTGGAGGGCATCAGTATGGTATTGCAAGGGATACCCACCGAGCTCACTGAGCAAGCAGCAAAAAATGCAGGATTTGCAGTTGGTCCGCTTGCCGTATTGGATGAGATTAGCCTGGAACTAATGGCACATGTCTACAAACAACTTCCCAAACTTACGGATGCTCAAATCCGCGCTTCCCAGTATTTAGAAAAATTAATACAACAAGGAAGAAAAGGGCGAAAATCAGGAAAGGGGTTTTACGATTATTCAGAGCAACAAGAAAAGGTGTACTGGAAGGATCCTGATATACCTACATTAAAACATTTGCCTGCTAGGGAGAATTTGGAGAAGCGCTTGTTGAATGTAGTGGCTTTGGATAGCTACCGCTGCTTAAAGGAAGGAATTTTAATTAGGCCAATTGATGGCGACATAGGTTCAATTTTGGGAATTGGGTTTCCTAGATTTACCGGGGGCGTGTTTAGTTACATGGATCAAGTTGGCTTATCTCAGTTTGTCTTGGACTGTCAGCAGTGTGATGATTTGGGAGAACAGTGGGAGATTCCTAATTCATTGCGAGAGCTTGCCAAAAGTAATTTTAGTTTTTTCACGGATTTTAAGACCAATTGGGCAGAATAATTTTTCATTGGCTTGGAGCGTATTTTCGTTATTTATACGCAAAAGGCCTTAGAGAACTAATCGCTAAGGCCCATTCGAGTACTATTTATGCATTAGACCATTAGATCTGTAAACTGATGAACATCGAGTTTGATGAACTCTTGGTAGTCTAAGCTGTTTTCCAAAATTTGTTTTTGTTGTTTTTCAGAGAAAACACGAGCTAGATTTATTTTGTACTTTTCAATTAATTTAGGGATTCCTTCTTCTCTACGGCGCTTATGACCTATAGGATATTCTACCACTTCTTCTGAAAGGATTGTTCCATCGTTCAATTCAATACGTAAAGCATTGGCAATAGATCTTTTTTGGGGGTCATGGTAATCTTTAGTGAATTCAGGATCTTCAAAGCAAGTGATCTTTGCCCTCAATTCATCAATTCTAGGATCTTTTGCGATTTGATCTTCATAATCTGCTGCGGTTAAGCGGCCAAAGATGATTGGAATAGCAACCATATACTGAATGGCATGATCCCTATCCGCCGGATTATGCAATGGGCCTTGCTTATCAATGATTCGAATAGCGGCCTGATGAGTTCTTATTTTTATGGAACGAATATCTTCAGAAGTTTTCCCCATTTCTTTGAGTTTTTGATGAAGACTCATCGCAGCCTCAGCTGCAGTTTGCGCATGGAATTCAGCAGGGAAGGAGATCTTAAATAGAATGTTTTCCATTACATAGCTCCCATAGCCGCGTTGAAATTTAAATTCCTCACCTTTAAAAGAAACCTGGTAAAAACCCCAAATCGGTGCAGTCAATACGGAAGGATAACCCATTTCTCCTTTTTGAGCCATCAAAGCTAATCGAACTGCTCTGGAGGTGGCGTCACCTGCTGCCCAAGATTTACGGCTTCCTGTGTTTGGTGAATGGCGGTAGGTCCGAAGAGACTGTCCATCTACAAAGGCCAAGGATATGGCATTGATCAATTCATCTCGGCTGAGTCCCAAAAGTTTTCCAACAACGGCCGTCGAAGCTATCTTAACAAGGATGACGTGGTCTAAGCCAACTTTGTTAAAGGAATTCTCCAGTGCCAAAACGCCCTGTATTTCGTGGGCCATGACCATTGATTCTAAAATAACACTCGTTTTTAAGGGCGGAAGGTTTTGGGCAATATTGTTTCTGCTGATCCAATCGGCAACAGCGAGGATTCCCCCTAGATTATCCGAAGGATGTCCCCATTCTGCTGCTAGCCATGTATCGTTAAAATCAAGCCAACGAATCATTGCCCCAATATTAAAGGCCGCCTGAATGGGATCTAATTGATAAGGTGTGCCTGGAACTTTTGCCCCATGTGGTACGATCGTTCCTGGAACAATTGGTCCAAGTAATTTGGTGCAGGCTGGATAACTTAATGCCTCAAAGCCACACCCTAAAGTGTCTAATAGGCAATAATGAGCAGTCTTTAAGGCTAAATCACTTTCGACTTTATAGTTTAATACATAATCAGCAATATCGACCAGAACCTGGTCAGCTTGGGGTCTGTTATTTGATATAGGAGTTGACATTTTTTGTTTAATGCGTTTTAATTTTTTGATTTAGTTTCTATGATCCATCTCGATGAAATCCCTAGGTTCAGGTCCTGTATAATTGGCACTCGGCCTGATGATCTTGCCGTCTTGCCTTTGCTCAATAATATGCGCTCCCCATCCAGAAATACGAGACATTACAAACAAGGGGGTAAACATAGCGGTTGGAATGCCCATCAAATGGTAGGCTACAGCAGAAAACCAGTCTAGGTTTGGAAACATTTTCTTTTGTTCCCACATGACGGACTCGATTCGCTCGGCAACCTCAAATAAGGTCATATCACCAGATTCCTCAGATAATTTTTTTGCAATTTTTTTGATCACTTGATTTCTAGGATCAGAAATGGTGTACACAGGGTGTCCAAATCCAATAATTACCTCTTTGTTAGCTAGTCGATTTAGAATGTCCTTTTCAGCTTCATGGGCACTGCCATAGCGTTTCTGAATGTCAAAAGCAACCTCATTAGCTCCCCCGTGTTTTGGTCCGCGTAGAGCGCCAATTGCCCCTGCGATACTGGAATATACATCCGATCCTGTGCCTGCAATTACCCTAGCGGTAAAAGTGGACGCATTAAACTCATGCTCAGCATACAGGTTCAGTGATACTTGCATGGCCTGAACCCAAGAATCCTTTGGACTTTGTGCATGGAGTAAATTTAAGAAATGGCCGCCTAGGGTTTTATCATTGGTTTCTACATCAATGATTTTTTGATGATGGCTATACTGATACCAGAATAATAGGGCAGAACCCATACTGGCCATTAAACGGTCTATAATTTCTCTGGACTTCTGTTCATCTTGGTTTTGACTCTCAGGTTCTAAAGTTCCAAGTAAAGAAACAGAAGTTCGAAGGACATCCATTGGATGTGCTGAGGATGGAATCAGTTTGAGAGCTTCTTTTAAGGTGTCTGGTAATCCCCTATGGCCGGTTAAAAACTGTTGATAGCCCTCCAGCTCATGTTGATTAGGAAGCTTTTCATGTATCAGTAAATAGGCCACCTCTTCAAAGCTTGCCTTTTGGGCTATATCAAGAATATCATATCCTCTGTAATGTAAATCATTCCCACTTTTTCCAACCGTACACAGACTTGTGTTTCCTGCAATAACGCCCGATAGGGCTACACTTTTCTTTGGTTTAAAAATATTTCCACTGGCATCTGTCATATCATTTCTTTTTGAATAAGTGATCTAATTGATTTTCATAACGGTAGTAATCTATACTTTGATATAGCTCTTCCCTGGTCTGCATGGATTCCAGGACATTTCTTTGCGTACCATCTTCTCGTAGATGCTGATACACATTTAGAGCCGCTTTATTTGCCGCCCTGAAGGCAGAAAGTGGGTACAATACCATGGCAACCTGAGCTTGTCTTAATTGGTCTAAATCAAATAACGGAGTTTGTCCAAACTCAGTGATATTCGCCAAGATTGGGAGGCCTGTTTGTTTATGGAAGCTTCTATAATCTTCCAGGTTTTTGACTGCCTCTGCAAAGATGAAGTCGGCACCAGCCTCGCTATAGGCTACCGCTCGCTCGATGGCCTTATCCAATCCCTCGGAATCGATCGCATCCGTGCGGGCTCCAATCATAAAATTAGGGTCCTCTCTAGCATCAACAGCTGCTCGAATTCGGTCGACCATTTCCGAGCAGGAAACTAACTCCTTGCCTGGCCGGTGGCCACAACGTTTCGCGCCAACCTGGTCTTCCAGGTGAACTCCAGCTGCTCCAGCCTTTTCTAAAGACCGAATGGTTCTTGCTATGTTAAAAGCAGAGGGCCCAAAGCCTGTATCGATGTCTACCAACAAGGGGAGAGTACAAATATTTGTGATCCGTTCGACATCAATTAAAACATCTTGCAGATTGGTGATGCCTAAATCTGGAATTCCTAATGATCCGGCTGCAACACCGCCTCCAGATAAATAAATAGCTTTAAAACCAGCCTGTTCTGCTAATAGAGCATTATTGGCATTGATGGCACCCACGATTTGCAGTGGTGATTCAGATTGAATTGCCTGTCTTAATTTTTTTCCTGATGAGTCTTTCATGAAAAGTATCGGAATTTAATTTTATAAAACTGATTATTGACCTTCGAGTTTTTGTAAAGCCATTACAAAAAAAATTCTAGGTATTCCTAAAGGTAATAAAATTAGATGAGGAATGCGCTGGTGATTGGCTGAGAAAAACCACAGATAATTTTTGGTCATTCTGAATGAAATACAATACACATCTCAAGTAAATTGAGCAATCTGGACTACTGCTGAAAGACCATAACCCAGGTTTTTAGCCATTCAAAAAATGGGAAATACAATAGGGAAGGGATCGGGGCGGCTATATAGGAAACATATGCTTTGAGAAAGCGCGAAAAAAAAATAGGTGCCAATTACTTGACACCTATTAAAAGACTATTAATAGCCTGGGTTTTGAACCAATCCAGGTTCTACCCTTAGACTGTTTTCGTGAAACGGCCAAAGGTAATTGTTTGGTTTAAAGGATCTATCTTCAATCTTAAGAGTTTGAAGTTTACCATTAACTAACCTTGTATGACCTAAAGCAGGTTGGTTTAAGACCTTTTCTGCAATTTTCCAACGAATGATGTCATCGTAACGAACGCCTTCACCAGCTAGTTCAATTCTTCGTTCATTTCTGATGAGTTCGATCCATTCTTGTTGTGTTTTACTCCCTAATTTAACATCAGCCTCACTCATGTCTAATCCGGCTCTTTGGCGGATTTGATTGATTGAAGTCTTTGTTAAATCATCGACCTTATTCAACATAATTTGGGCCTCAGCATAGGTTAATAAAACTTCTGCATATCTTAAAATAGGGAAATTCATATTCCCTCCAGACTTAAAGGCATCGGTTTCATCCACAAATTTTTTGAACCAATATCCAGATTTACTAGCACGTTGCTTTTCAAAATACATTAAGCTATTGGGATCGTACACATCGATAAGGTCTCCATAGAATTTATCACCATGTCCAAAAATACTTGCCGCATAGCGGGGATCCCTGTTTAATTTTGGATTTAATTCATATTCCTGTTTCTCGTGTAAAGGACAATCTTCGATAGATTTACCTTGAAGAGTCCAGTAGGTGTCCACCAAAGATTTCGTAGGCACAACAAAAGATTCACCCTTACCTGTTCTGTATTGAGGCGCTAAATCTCTAAAAGAGTTGGTTTCCGAGTTACCATGACTTTCCATGTTAAATTTAATGATAAACTCTTTATTGGTTTTATCCGCTTTATAATTAAAAAGGTCACCATATTTATCATGCAATTGGAACTTTCCACTGTCCATTATTTCTTTGGCCAGTTTGGCAGCCAATTCGTAACGTTCATTGTATAAAGCATAGCGCATAATCAGCGCTTTGAAGGAATACTTGTTGAACATATAGGAATCTGAAGTATATTCATCTTCGGACAACCTATCGGCTATCTCCTGGGCTAAAGGGAAAATAATATCTAAAATTTCCTCCTTGGGTTTTGCTGGCTGAATTGCAGATTCCAAGTCTGCTGGTTCCAGGTGAAAGGGAACATTTCCCCAGTGAGAGGTTAATTTAAAATAATGCCAAACACGCAAGGCCTCTAAGATACTTTTGAATTTTGTTCTCACAGCCTCATCTTCTACGTAGGGAACATCGGTATTTGCAATAAACGTATTTAAACGACCCAAATGCTTCATTTGCAATTCATAGTAATGAAGGAAGGTGTTGGTATTGGCATTAAAATTACCATTGGCTATGCGCTGTTGATGATCATCTTCATTTCTGCTGTATGCATTATCTGATTTACCGTCTTGAATGTAAAATAATAAACTTCTAGAAGAAGGGGATGTAAATACATCCAGATAACTACTATAGACCACTCTCCTTAAGTCTTCCTCTGTATTGAAAAATTCGACAAAAGAGGTTGCTGTTGGATCGTTTTTGTCTAAAAACTTTTCGCAACTTGATAACGAAAGGCTTGCTAATAGACTAAAATATAGAACTGTTTTTTTCATGATTTTTGAATTTGAGATTAGTTAATCGTAGCTCTGATACCAAAACTATAGGTAGCCATACGAGGATAGCCTCCATTTCCGCTATTTCTATCAGGTTCTACACCTTCATTTCCGCCATTTCTTTCAGGTTCTAGACCTTCCCATTTCGTGAATGTAATAGCATCTTGGGCATTAACATACAAACGTATGTTTCTGAAAGCATTTCCAATTTTAGGTAGCGTGTACCCTAATTGTAACATCTTAATTCGAAAGTAAGAGGCATCGCTTAACCAAACATCACTTAAATTGGCATTCGTACTTGCGCCTGTCCACACCCTTGGAAATCTGCTGTTTGGATTCTCTGGAGTCCATCTGTTATCTGCATAACTTTGAAGAGGAGATCCCAAATCGTTGGTTGCATTATCTACATAAATTGGGTACCCTTCTTGTCCTGCCAATCTTCCAGTTCGTCTTCCGACTCCTTGACCTAAAGCTGCAAAATCCCATTTTTTATATTTTAAATTTAAATTAATGGCGTAATTTAAATGCGGGAAAGGATCACCTAAATTCACGCGGTCTTGATCATTGATAATACCATCTCCATTTTGATCTTTGTATCTGATATCTCCAGGAACTGTATTTGGTAGGCTAGCCTGAGCATTATCTACTTCTTGTTGGTTTTGGAAATAACCATCGCTCTGATATCCGTAAAAGTTATCAATTGCAATTCCATTATACCAAATTTTATCGTTGTTATCCTTGAAAATAAGGGTGTCAGAACTACTATAACCAGCTTTTAATACCTCATTAGTGTTATCGAAAAACATTCCACCAACGGTATAATCCACTTGGCCAATTTTGTCTGACCAACTCGCTGAAAGTTCATACCCTTTGTTTTTTACCTCACCTATATTAATAGCAGAAGTCAAATAGTAGGAACCGGTCAAAGGAGGAACCGGGAAATTTGAATAGATTAAATCGTAAGAAAATTTATCGTAAACCTCAGCCGTGAAGCTTAAACGGTTTTCAAATGCGCTGATGTCAACCCCAACGTTCCATTGTTTTTGTTTTTCCCAAGAGAAATTTGGATTAGGAACGCGCATGGTCCAACCCCAAGTATTTACAATTTCTTGCCATAAATATGGATCAACATTTTCATTACCAATTAGTCCATACGAACCTCTTATTTTGAAATTGGTAATTAGATTGTTTTCTTTTAGAGCCGAAAAGAAGTTCTCGTTGTGCACATTCCAAGCGATGGCTGCCGATGGGAAGAATCCCCATTTTTTTCCTGGCGCAAATTTACTACTACCGTCAGATCTAGCGGTAACCTCCAATAAATACTTCTCATCAAAGGAATAATTTAGCTTACCAAAGAAGGAGGCCTTGTTCATCTCGCGGTAATCTGTGTAGGTCCAGTTCATCATCTCTGCACCAGCAGTCAGATAAATCTTATCTTTATTGTCGCGCAAATCCTTTGTGTAATTCATCAAAGCTCTTGCCGTCAACTGAGATTCACTAGCTCCTTGTTCAGCACCTACGTTATTATTCCAAATATCAGCAGGGGCTCCATTGGCATCATAAAATTTATGTGTGCGTCTTACCCATTTATTAGCTGATTTATTGATCATGTAGGATACATTACCCTCAATGTTTAGGTTTTCATTAATGTTATACCTAGGACGTAGATTGATTGTACTTCTATCGTTTACATAATTTTTTGTACCGCCATGCATGATTGAGGCTAATGGATTTCTGTTGTTGTGCAACATGAAATTATCTTTAGTCTGATCATCATAATATACGGGCTGAGTTGCATTCATACGCCAAGCAATTTGGTATAAGCCATTTCCATCATCATTGGCTAACAAGCGATTAACTTGTTGTCTATGGGCATAAAAATCAGCCAAAAGGACAAACTTATTGGCAATATTGACGTTGGTGTTAAAGCGAGCTGAGAATTTTTGAGAACCCTCAATGTCATTTAATCCATTTTCTTGCACATGTCCTAACATCAAATTGAAAGTACCCACACCCCCGCCACCAGAAACACTTGCTGTTTGATTTTGAGCATAAGCACGCTTGGTCATAATCTGATCCAACCAATTTATATTAGGTGTTTCTCCAGAAGTTGCTTTGTCAATATCTTCTTGAGAAAAGCTATTGGTTTGACCTTGAAGAGTTCTTGCCTCATTGTTAAGGCGCATATAATCTGCAGAATTTACGAATTCTGGAATATCGATTGGGTCATCAATGGCTAACCAGGTATTAATATCAACTTTAAATTGACCTGTAGTACCGCGTTCAGTTTCAATGATAATAACCCCGTTTGCTCCTCTGGAGCCATACATAGCTGTTGAAGCAGCGTCCTTTAGAACAGTTAGGCTTTTAATTTGGTTTGGATCTATATCCGATAAAGATTGTTCCATACCGTCTACAATTACTAAAGGGGCGGCATTCTGTAAAGTACTTACACCACGAATAGCAATATTGCCCATGTTTCCACCCGGTAAGGACCGGCTTTGTTGCATGGTCACACCAGGAATAGTTCCACTAAAAGCTTGCTCCATTTTTACAATTGGTCTGGTTTTCGTTTTTTCCATATCCATTTGAGAAACAGATGAGGCAAGGTGTTTTTTGTCCACAGATGAATATCCTAAAACAACGACTTCATCAATACCTTCATTTTTATCTGCTAGGATAACATGAAGATTGTTTTTTTCTTTAACTTCTAGTTCTTGATCTTCATAACCTATAGCTGAAAAAATTAGCGTATTGGATGATTTTGGGAGTTGAATTTCGAAATTACCTCCTGCATCGGAGGCAGTACCTAGATTTGTACCTTTAACAAGGACAGTTGCATTTACAACTGGGCGGTTCACATTGTCTTTAATGACTCCCGTAATTTGCCTATTTTGAGCTAAGGCAGCGGGACAAATAAAAACAATGAACAACATCAGACTTAAGACATTTTTCATGAATTGATTTTAATTTATTATAATTATTAGGTTTAGTGATTAATAATTATAGATTGTTTTTGATTATTTCAGGGCGAATTTACATTCTTTTGTTATTTTTTGTTAATAAAAGTTGATTAATTTTAATATTCTTGTTTTTTTATGTAATAAAATGGTTTTTAATATTCTTGTCTTCAGATTATTAGCTTATAAAATATTTAATTGTATCATATTTGTTATATTTTTTTACTGCAATTCATGTCATAAACCAACAACTACCAGTTAAAAACTGATATCTTAACCTTTTCATGTCTTTGTTTTGTTGAATTTTGTTGAATGTGGCTTCATTTTGTTGTAAATGACTGTTATTCAGCTTATAAATTATTATCTTCTGCTGAATTTTAGAAATATTTGAAGTCTAGGACCTGGTTTTATTAAATTTAAGATCGATTTACGGATCGATATGGATTCAATACAATTGTGGCATAGATCTAAATTTATGAATCCTCCCTTTAGTCAAAAGGGAAATAGGGAATGTTATTCACCACCAAGCAATCCAGATGGAGAATGTAGAAATGGTTGTTAAGCTAGCATCTAGGTCCTTTTTCCATGATATTGAATTGAACTTCACTTGATGAAACCAAGTGATCATAAAATAGAGGTTTTATTGCCGGCGGGGGATAAGCTTCCTTATAGATTCACCCTATAGCAAGGCGCCAGCAGTACAGATTGCATTACCCTAGGGAGTTCAATAACAAGAGTTAGCACAATACTAAATGATCCTAGTTAATGCCATAACACAGCCCAAGGGAGCCATGGGTACACTCACTCGAGTACAAAATTAATAACCCTCTCATGCGATAAATAGTATCGAAGAGTCTATAAGAGCATGTTAACTTAAGTGATAGCTTTGGTTCTTGAATTCCATGGAAGAATAAATAGCATATTTTTCTTTATTGAGTGGATAATCCCAACATCCCATTCTGCGGAAAATTTCTCCTCCAAATCCAGATTTAAATCGGTATAATCCATGCATAGGATGCGATGGATCTGCACCTGGTGAAACTCCGAAAAAATCATATTCTGTACAACCATTTTCTTTGGCGAGCTGCATAGCCCTCCACTGTAATGAATAGGTGGCCATGTAATTTCTGTTCTCCGTTGCCGAGGCGCCATAAAGATAGGTTCCGCGTTTTGCGCTCAAGACCAGAAACATAGCCGCCAGAGGTGTTTGGTCCACCTCGGCCACCAAAAGAAAGACCTTGGCAGGGGACAGCGTATCTGTTGCGCGCGCCGTTAAGACTATTTTAAAGTAAGAAATATCATGTAAAAAGAAATGATTTCTAGCTGCGGTTTGCCGGTATAACTCATACCAAATCGCTAAGCTTTCAAGGCCCAAAGATCTAATTTTTACTCCTTTCCTAGTAGATAAATTAATGTTATACCTCGTTTTTGGTTTCATGTTCGCTAGCAGCTTGTCATCTCCCTTTCTTAAATCCATAAAGATTGTGTTGGAGGGAAGAATGTCTGTGTTGGCTTTTCTTAGGTTCCAGTTCTGTGTATTGTAATTTAAGCGGATTTCTTGGATTCTTTTTTCTGGAACGCCAATCCAGTTTCCATGAATATCATAACAATCATCATCCTTAGCCCAATGGGATTCCCAAGAGAGATCATAGCGTATTAAGATGCAATTAGCGGGTAAATGGGAGCGTAGGCTCTCTGATAGTTGTTCTAAAAAATAGCCTTGATTTTCTTCTGAAGGTTCAATTTCAGGACCATAAGGTACATATGCGATGCAGTGATCTTTATCCAATCTTTGTACGATAATTAATATATCCCCAACAAAGAAACTCTCATCCTGAGTATGGGTAAATAAGTCCGATTTCCTAACGCTAAAATTAAAAGCTTTGGACTGGTACCCTTGTCGTTTTTTTACTTCCGACCAATAAGCGGTTTGTTGGATAATTGATGTCTTGTATATTTCTTTGTGGTCTTTGTCTACTAATTCTGCAATCATAATGAATCTTTCAGTTCCCAGGGACTACCTACTGAAAAAGCAAGCCAGGCTTGCTTTTTTTGAGTCCAAAACCGCAAAATTAATCAATATGTTTGTTTAGAGAGCATACGTTTGTCATATTCAAGTTAAACTTAAAAATCATCCTCAATGATTTCTGCGACTCTTCCCACCTGACCATCGGTAAGTCTAACTTTAATTCCACGAGAATGCATGGGAGATGAGGTAAGAATGTCTTTGACAATTCCTTCGGTTAAATTTCCACTGCGTTGATCTTTCTTGAGAATAATATTGACAAGTAAGCCAGCTTTGATATCTGCTCTATTGTTGGGGTTTGACATACCTTATACTTTTTTCAAAGGTAAAGTATTATTCATTATTTTGAAACCTGCGGGGAATATATCTCTAGATAACTTAACCAAAAGCAAAGTGTGCTTTCTGCACCTTGGTTCCTATTAGCCCCATATTCCTCGAGTCCGTCACAGCATCCTTTGGTTATAGGATCGTATAATTGTACTTTCTGGTCATTCTCGCCGAAAAACCACAAAAATGCTTGATGTTTTCTCTCTAAGTATAGTTCTAACCCGCTTTCAGTATACATCCTTTGATATAACATGAGAATGGAATAAACTTCAATGGGTTGTTGACCATATTCTCCAATTACCCCATCCTTTTTATACCACAATTCATTTCCTATAATGGATAACTGTTCTTTGCGAAACAAAATTTTATCCAAAAAAGAAAAAGCTTCGAGGGCAATATTTTTCATTTCATCACTTACAAAACACCTTGAGGCACCCAGTAAAGCGCAAGGAAGAATGGCGTTATCGTAGGCAATGATTTCCTCAAACCAATGCCAATCTTTTCTAGCACAACCTTGATATTGCTGGACCATAAATTCAGAAATTTTTTGGTATACTAATAACTTGGCTTTATTCTCTCGCAGGATTGGAAAATAGGCTTGAAAACCAAGCATGGTATAAGCGATAGCCCGTAAGGAGGTTAATGCTGATGCGTGCTCAAAAGCTTTATCAAACATTTCTTTGGCGATGGCATGGAATTCACCTAAATGTTTATTTTCTAGCAATACACCAAGCGCCCACATGGTCCGACCATAGCTATCCGGAGAGCCTCTTTTTTCAGGGTACTGGTAATCAAATGTGATAAAATTCATGAAGCTTCCATCATCCTGCTGCATGTAATACAGAAACGATAGGTAGGTGCTAATTAACACCCGTTGTTCTTGGGTTGGGGGTTGATTTACAGATTTTGTTAAAAGCAAAAGTGCCCGACAATTGTCATCTAAACAAAAGCCATGATGATAATTTGGTGTGCTAAATTTAGCATGTTGCACAATTCCAAAGGGAGTGGTGAGTTGTTTAACATGATGCAGATCAGCTTGGGGAATACGTAAAAGAATGGCATTAATTTTTTCACTTGTTGTTTTGGAATACATTGAGGTTATGAATTTGGATCGACCATGTTTTTGGTCCCTTTTGTTTTGCCTATATTTAGGCTGATTATCTTATTTTTCCATGTCAAATCTGTCAATTTTTGATTGGATGTATTCTCTAAGTATACTGTTTTAATTAGCTTGAGATGTTTTATCCCTAGAGTTCGCCAGGTCATGGTGCTTCCTAATTCAAGGGCGCTGCTCCTGTACTGTGCTAATTTCTGAGGATTATCCAATAACTCTTGAATGTTTTTGGCTAAAGATGAGGAATCTTTAAAATCAAATAAAATGCCACGACCATTTGACAACAAGTCTACTGCATACCAATATGGAGTTGATAAAATAGCGGCTCCAGCTCCCATGGCAAAAGCCAAGGTTCCACTGCTGACCTGATTTGCATTGGGGTATGGACTAATATACATATCGCAAGCACTCAGATAGGTTTGTAAAAGGTCATCTTGAGCAAATTGATTGATGAACACTACTTTTTGATTGGCTTCCAGTTTATCCACATGTCGGACTAAATCATTTCTGTAGCTCTCACCCTCTTGCTTAAAGACATTGGGATGGGTAGTGCCTAAGATGATGTAAATAAAATCTTTATTATTAACCATCGAGACAGCTTCTATCGCTGTTTCGTATCCTTTGTTCCTTCCTAAAAATCCAAAACTCAAAAGTATTTTTTTGGTACCTAAACCTAATTTCTGTTTTGCTTGAATCTGCGTTAATGGAAATTCCGGGACTCCATGTGGAATGTAGGCTATTTTAGTAGGGTTAATCTGATAGGTATGCTTTAAGATCTGAATAGCTTTCTTGGTCATCACCGTAATCTTGCTACTTTTCGCTGCCAAATGGAGTATATTTTTTCTTTGCTGCTCAGAAGGATTATCAAGAATGGTGTGAAGATTCGTAATAAGTGGAATGTTTAGGACTTCTACGAGCTCATTAATAAATCCGCCAGCATCCCCTGCAAATATTCCAAACTCATGTTGAATGATACAAAGGTCGTAGTTGTGATTAATCCAATGGGCGGCCTTGATATAATCGATTAATTTGGATTGATTAATTATTCGTTTTACTTCCAAGGGATAATGCGGCTCTAAACCATCCGAGATGGCCAAAATATCGAATGAATCCTTTGAGTTTTTAAGTAACGATTTGTAGAAATCATTTGTAAAGGTGGCTATTCCACATCTTTTTGGAACATATGTGCCAATAATTATAGTCTTCATTTTTTGATTAAACGTTTTGCAGAGATGTTCGTTGTTTTTGTACTTAAGTAACAGTTAAACTCGGAGATAGTTCTACTGTTCTGAAAATTTATACTATATTGTTAATCCATATCTCGCTAATCTAGCGTTTTTAAGTCCATAAAAATCTTTTAAAATCTAAACAATTATTTAAAATTTGTGTATTTCATAATATGGCCATCACATTAATCAGAAAAGATATATTTTTTCGCCCTTATCTGGATCGCGTATTAGCACGAAGGTTTGATTTGGGAGAGGAGAGATCAATAAAAATAATTAACCGCGTCTTATCACTTGATGATACTCAGCAGATCGATGTTTTGAATCAAATTTTGCGTAATTATGCAAAACGTCATCGCAGTGTAATCACGATCCTAGAGCGAAATTTCAGTTTTAAGGAGAATCTTCTTAAAAAAATGAATATTGATAAGTCAAATCTGACTGAGCGTACAAAATTAATTATTGGCGCTTATTTTACGATGGAATACTCCATTGAAGCTGCAGCCTTTTTTAATCCTTCTATCGTTCTTTCACCAGATCAAACGCAATTGGGTCCAAAGGAAAAGCGGTTGATTTTTAGTTTTAGGGCTGTTGGTGAGGGACATATTTCTTCCATTGTTTTTCGTTCGGCTATAATTGATGAAAACATGGAAATTAAGCTTGAAGAGATTGGTAATCTATTGGACAAGCCAAAGCATGTTAAGAGTCACCGGTATAAGAAAACGGAATTTATAGAAAAACTTCTTCAGTTGCATCAACCCAAAGAAGATGTGATTATCTTAGTTCAAGATAAACTCCAGGAATATTTCACCTATGATGAATTGAACCGATATGTAAAGGAAATCAAAACAGAAAATAAACTTGACCTTGATGGATTAATCCTCATGCAACAAATCATGTGGTTAGCCTCCTCCCATTATGAGGTTACCTATTCCTTGGATACCGCGATTTCCGAACGGGTGATTTTCCCGGTGAGTGATACGGAAAAAAATGGTATTGAAGATGCCCGGTTTGTCAGGTTTATCAGTAACGCTGGAAAAGTCATCTATTATGCAACCTATACAGCGTATGATGGGTTTTCCATTTTACCAAAATTATTATCGACCAAAAATTTTGTAAACTTTAAGATTCAACCCATAAATGGGAAGGTCATGAATAAAGGCTCCGCAATTTTTCCGAGGAAAATTAATGGTAAGTATGCCATGATTTGTCGAATAGATGGCGAGAATAATTTCATCACTTTTTCAGATCATATCCATAATTGGCAAGAGGAAATTATCTTACTAACTGAGCCAGAATTCCCTTGGGAATTTGTGCAGATGGGGAATTGTGGTTCTCCGATAGAAACAGATCGAGGATGGTTGGTTATTTTACATTCGGTTGGACCGATGCGGGAATATACATTGGGCGCTTTACTATTGGATCTTCATGATCCAACAATAGTTCTTGGAAAGCTCAAGGAACCGATGATGTACCCTACCCATGAAGAAAGGAATGGATATGTTCCAAATGTCGTTTATTCTTGTGGACAAATTATACATGAGGGCCATCTGATTATTCCATATGGATTTTCCGATCACGAATCGACTTATGCGACGATTCCACTGGAGGAATTATTGGAAGAGCTGTTGCCTTCAGAAAAGGAAAAACCTGTCTAAATAAAATGTCATTCAAAATTATCTCTATTCATTCTTTCCTTCATCTACCAGTAGATGAAAGAAAGAATGAGTGATTTTTGATACATTATCCCTAAATTTAATTGATTTATAAACCCCTAAGTTATGTTTGAAATTAAACGCATTGCCTTCTTTTATGTACTTATAGTTTGTTTCATGTTTTCTGCATCTGCACAAGTTTCTAAGAACACTCCCCAAGAAGTTAGCTTGAGTTCGGAAATAAAAAAACTGTCCGATGTATCAATTCTTCCGCTATACGAATCTGGAAGTATCGTCAAACAAGAATCCTCTTACGACCGTACTTTTGGAAATAATGATGGATTTGAAGGAACTCACTCTTTTTTGTACAAAGAGGATAATGGAGATTTGGTTTTATTTGATCAAAAAGGGAAGGGCGTTTTAGAGCGTATCTGGACGCCTACGCCGACTAATGATACCTTAGATTTTTATTTTGATCAGGAAAAGAAACCCAGTTTGTCAATACGATTTGCTGATTTATTCACGGGGAAAGTGTATCCTTTTATCCAGCCTATAGTTGGTCAAAAAGTAGGAGGGTACTACAGCTATTTACCCCTAGCTTACCAAAAGGGTTTGAAGATTGTCGCCCGCTCAGAAAAAATATTGTTTCATCAGTTTCAATATCGAGAATTACCGGACTCGGCAAAAGTAATCACGTTTACAAAAGACCTCTCAAAGCAGCAAGACGATGCGCTTAATAAAGCGGTGCAGGTTTGGAATTATGGGAATCATTCGGTGGCTAGTTTATATGGTGACGCCCACACTGTGATCGGAAAAACTTCTGCTTTAACACCGGGTGGTTCGATCACCTTAGCCGAAATTGATTCAGGTGGTAGGATATTAGGAATTGAGCTGGATGATGCTGATTTATTTCAGGGAAACCTGCGTGATATTGCCCTTAAGATTACCTGGGATAATGATTCCTTCCCTGCAGTATTTGCTCCCGTTGCAGAGTTTTTTGGCTATTCCTTTGGTAAAGAATCTATGCATAGTCTGCTGTTAGGCGTTAATAGAGGAAATAAGTTATATTCTTATTTCCCCATGCCTTTTGATCAGAAAGCAAAAATTGAGCTTGTATCTTTAAGCAAAGAACAATCAAGTGCTTCGCTTAAAATTCGATCGAAAATTATGTATAGCGACCAAAAAAGAGATCAAGGCAAAGAAGGAAAATTTTACGCTTATTGGAAACGAGAAGAACCTGCTTTGGGATCTTACTATGATCTTTTAAAAGTGACAGGAAAGGGGCATTATGTTGGAACCATCCTGCAATGCCAGGCGACTGATTTTATTAATTTTACCGAATTCTTTGAGGGGGATGATAGCACAAATGTCGACGGATTGATGACCGTTCATGGTACCGGTTCGGAAGATTACTTCAATGGTGGATGGTACGCACAACCAGCAGGTTGGGTAGAACCTATATCAGCTCAGTTACATGGCTGTCTTTATTATTCATTGCCTCAGGGTAGAACAGCAGCTTACCGCTTTTTTCTTTCCGATAAAATGCCCTTTAGTAAGGAGTTTTATCACGGCATCGAACACGGTCCGGTGAATAATAACCGGGCAGTAGATTATTCATCCATTGCTTTTTATTATGCCGAAAAGCCTTTGATTGAATCCACCGAACTAAGTCCGCAGAACATGAAATTCGAAGATCCAGATCAATACTCTTTTTACCCACGGCTAATGGATTATCTGACTTACCAAGGAGACATGACTAGGGAAGGATTTGATGGTAAGAGCGCTCGCATGAGCATAGATGTAGAAGATGTTCCTGTTGGAAAGTATGCTGTTTATGTAAGAAATGAAACACCCAAGCCCAAAAGCTTGCAGATTTCTGCCAATGCAAATCAGCTAGATAAAGCAAATAAAGAAAAACTGGGTAAAGAATTTTTATATCTAGGAGAAATTGTTGTTGATGAAAACAAAACCCCTTTGAACGTTAATTTTACTTCAGATCGGAAAGTTAACTTTAAGTTTGATGTTCTGGTATTATCAAAAACGAAATAATCTGGTAACAGGAAACGACTCTTTTGAAAGATAACTTCACTAGGATAATCATAAGCAGCCTCAATTGGATAATGAGCTATTCGATGATATAGTGAGATTGATGAAACTTAAATAGTCCGGATACTATTCATGATTAATTTTGCTGTGCTGCTCGGCAAGGGTCATGGGTTTGTTTGAGCTTATTGAATTGTTTTCTTTGAACAGTTCGAATGAAAATCAACTATCATTTAATCCCACTATTTCTTACCTTTGTCCTATGTCAAAAACAGGTTTGATTTCACAAGATACCATTATTGCTCTGGCCACATCACCAGGAGTAAACGGCGCTATTGCGGTTATTCGTTTGTCAGGAAATAATGCAATTGAATTGGTGAATGAGGTTTTTAAAGGGAAAGATTTAACTAAACAGGATTCACACACGGTACATTTTGGAACCTTAAGAGACCAAGAGAGTATTATAGATGAAGTATTGGTAACCATATTTATTGGGCCCAATTCGTATACGAAGGAAAATGTTGTGGAAATTTCTACCCATAATTCCAAATTTATAATTGAACGTGTAATTAATTTGTTCATCAAAAAAGGAGCGAGGGCGGCTCGTGCTGGTGAATTTACACTCCGCGCATTTATAAATGGAGGAATGGATCTTTCGCAAGCCGAAGCTGTAGCTGACTTGATAGCCTCAAACTCTGCTGCTTCTCATCAAATTGCCATGCAGCAAATGCGTGGTGGCTTTTCCAATCAGCTCAAAAAGCTTCGCGAAGACTTGGTGAATTTTGCCTCCCTAATAGAGCTTGAATTAGATTTTTCCGAGGAAGATGTGGAATTTGCAAACCGTGAACAATTAAAATCATTGATCCAACAAATCCTATCCGTAATCAATAAGCTGGTGCAGTCCTTTGAACAAGGCAACGTGTTAAAAAATGGAGTCCCAGTTGTGATAGCAGGAAAACCAAATGTAGGGAAATCTACACTGCTCAATGCTCTTTTAAATGAAGAACGTGCTATTGTTTCTGAAATTGCAGGAACAACAAGAGATACCATAGAAGATGAAATCAACATCAATGGAGTCACTTTCCGTTTCATCGATACCGCAGGTATTCGCTATACCGAAGATGTGGTAGAAGCAATTGGAGTAGAGCGTACGCGTGAGAAAATGAAACTGGCTCGTTTAATTATTTATTTATTCGATCCAATAAATGAAAATATAGCTGCTGTACAGGAGCAAATAAAAGAAGTTGAAATCCTAAATATTCCATTTGTAACGATCATCAACAAAAGTGATCTGATTGATGAAAAACAAAAACAAGAATTCGGAATTCTAAACCCAATATATATATCTGCTAAGCATCAAATAGGAATTGAAGAACTTAAAGATGAATTACTAAATCAAGTTAATCTATCAAACGTAAATACGAATGACGTGATGGTGACCAATATTCGTCATGTTGAAGCCTTGCAAAACACCCAAATGTCTTTAGAAAAAGTCTTGTATGGAATAGATAATCCTGTAACATCAGATTTCTTAGCCCTAGATATCCGCCAGGCTCTTCATTATCTTGGGGAAATCACCGGTACCGTAACTACTGATGATTTGTTGGAGAATATATTTAGTAAGTTTTGTATCGGGAAGTAAATCTGTTTTTCTTTAGTTTACTTTGTGTTCTTTTCTTTGACTATCAATCATTTATGATGGATTCGGTTTTTCTTTAAATTACTTTATTACTATATTCGTTGACTATTTGCTACACCTTGGAAAGTTTGGAGGTGTAGCAATGTACACCTTGAATATAGTCAAATGAAAATAACACTAAAAGAGAAGAAGCTGAAGAGCGGAATGATTAGTCTTTATATAGAATTTTATAAAGGCATGAAAGTGGGTGATGATGGAAAACGCACTCATCTTAGGGATTTTGAATATTTGAAGCTCTACCAATTTGACAAACCAAAACTAGCTGGTGAAAAGAAAAATAATAAGGAAAATCTAGTACTCGCCGAAAGTATCCTAGCTATCCGTAAGGCAGATTATGCTCAAGGTAAGTATGGTCTTAAAAATAATATTAAAGCAAAAAGACCTTTTCTAGATTATTTTAAAGAGAAAGCCAGTGACCATATCAAATCGGAAAAGAATTATGGTGTCTGGACATCTGTACAATCTCACTTAGTTAAGATCATAAGTCCTAACTTAATTTTTGATGAGGTAACAGAAGATTTTTGTAAAATGGTGCGTACCTATTTTGATCGTGATGCTCGAACTAAAAGTAATCTGCCACTTTCTACAAATTCAAAATACACCTACTTCAATAAGTTTAAAGCTTGTCTAAAAAGTGCCTTTAATGATGGGTACTTAACGGTAAATCTTGCTCAAAAACTAAAGAGCTTCGAGCAAGGAGAATCCCAAAGGGAATACTTAACATTTGAAGAACTCCAAAAACTAATTATTACTGACTGCAAATATCCTGTTCTAAAGAACGCATTTCTGTTTTCATGCCTTTCTGGACTTCGGTGGTCTGATTGCAATAAGCTAATTTGGTCAGAGGTTCGTGAAGAAGGTAATGGGGTTTATCGTATAAATTTCAGGCAACAGAAAACAGATGGTGTAGAATACCTTTATGTATCCAAACAGACCGTAGATCTTCTCGGAGATCGGGGTAATCCTACGGAGAGAGTTTTTAAAGGGTTAAAATATGGAATGACTTATAATAATGAATTAGCCAAATGGGTCCTAAACGCTGGAATTATGCGTCATATAACATTTCATTCGGGACGTCATACAAACGCTGTTTTGTTATTGGAGAATGGAGCTGATTTGTACACCGTCCAAAAACGCTTAGGACATAAGGTTATAAAAACAACGGCCATTTATGCCAAGATTGCTGATGCCAAGATGCGTGAATCTGCTCACATAATACCTGAACTTAATTTTTAAATCATGAAGAAAGATACAATTGTTTTAACTGTTTGTTTATTCCTATTAGGGCTATTTAGCTATTTTTCCATTTTGCATTACTCTTTAAATAGTTATTTAGCGGTAGTTGTACCTATTCTAAAAATACTATTATGTTTCATATCCATTTTGTTTTTAAGAAAGTGCTTTGTTTGGTACGCTTCCTATATGTTGAATGGTAAAAGTAATTTTCAAGCAATAGTAGATCGTCCTAGAGTATTCATTTTCTCAATGTTGATACCTGTTTTACTAGCGATATTATTGTCATTAAAACCTTTTAATGACGCGGATATTAGTGATGAGATGAGCATAATTCCAAATCATTTCTATGTTCTTTTTCTAATTTCTTTATTTTTAATTGTCTTATTCCTTTTATTTAAAACATTAAATAAATCCTTCGAAAGCTTGTATTTGCCAAAGGTTCAAAAAATTGCACGACGTTATACCTCAGATTTCACATCCTATGCAAGTATTGATAAACTACACAACATCTTTGATGGCTTAATAAATTATGATTTTTTATCTTACGAAGATCTCAATCAGCAAAATGAGATGCGTAATCGCTTTGTTGAAGTATTCATAAATGGAAATTTCCCTTCAGAACCGCTATTTCAGTTAAAAATGGATAACCTTCAGACGTATGTTTTATTCGAAAACTTAGCAAAGGAAACAAAAGATTTATCATTGACAGGTCTGTTGAAAATCCTTAAAAACAAAAATGTTAAACCTACCGCAGAAACCATTACCGAGTCGTATAGAAAATGTGTTCCCGAAAATATTAAAAACAGAAATTTGATTGAATTTATTTTTGCTAAATAATATATTAAAGGTTGGGAATCCATAGTAAAAAGGTTGGAACCCCTACTTTTCAACCTTTTAGCCCTTTACTTCATTTTACTTCGCTTGACTTAACAAACAAAGTAGATCATGGAGAAAAACGAATTAATCTTAGAAAAGTTAGACCGATTGGAGAAGTATCTGATAGGTTTCAAAGACATTTTAAATGTGGAAGACCTTGCCTTTTATACTGGGTATAAACCTGCCTATATATACAAGCTGGTACACGAATCCAAAATACCTTACTCCAAATCGGAATCTGGTGGTTCAAAATTATTTTTTAGTCGAAAAGCAATTGACGCATGGTTGATGGGGAATCGCCATAAGTCAACCAGCGAAATAGAGGCTCAAGCTTTCAATCACTCATCAAAATTGACTTCAAAAAATAAGGGATAAGTACCACTACCTATCCCTTATTCGAATTTCTTATTGTATCTGACAGTGCAAATATAAGAAATTCAGCTGTTAATCAATTTCATTAAACGTCGAATTTCAAATTATGAGTGATAATAAATTAAAGCTCTTGCGTGTCATTGATGCGTTAGAGAAATCGTATTCTTTTCGTAAAAACATTGTTAAGAATACACTAGAGTATTCGTCTAAAAACCAATCTAAATTTCAAGAAGTGAATGAGCATGATCTCGTCATAGGTTTGCATCACAAGGGTATTTCTGCATCGACCAATGATGTTATCACGTTCCTCCTATCTTCACGAATCGAAAGCTATAACCCATTGTTGGCCTATTTTCTCAAATGCCATGAGAAATATAAACAACAGAGAACTGATGTGGATTATATACAAGATTTCTTGGATCACATCATTACTGAAGATCGTTATAGGTTTATTGTTCAAACTACGAAATGGTTTGTAAGAACTGTGAAATGCGCTATTGACGATCGCTATTTTAACAAGCAAGCAATCGTATTAGTTTCGTCTGGCGTTCAAAACCTTGGTAAATCTACATTGACCAGATTCTTATTACCCGATGAGTTGACAAGCTATTACATCGAAAATCCTAAACTTACTAAAGATGGTGAGATTGCGATGTCTTCCAACTTTTTGTGTCTACTGGATGATTTGGGCAATATGCAAAAGTCAGATCTCGAAGACTACAAATCATATATGTCTAGATTACATGTTAATCTTCGTCATCCCTTTGAGAAAAAGGCTAAAATGACACCACGCAGAGTTTCGTTTATTGGAACAACTGATACGTATGAATTTCTTACAGGTGATGCTAACGTGCGTTGGATCTGTTTTGATGTGATGGATATTGATTGGAAATATTCTTCTCAGGTAGATATTGATCTTGTGTGGGGACAAGCTTATGATCTGTATTTGAATAATTTTAATTGCGAGATCTCCAAAGATGAAATGGCATCCAATGAGAAATCCAATAACAAGTACAAGGTACACACTATCGAATATGAAATGATTCAAAAATACTACGCTATTGGTACCGAAGATGACCATAGTATAGCTATGATGTCTTCAGAAATTCTAAACGATCTCCAAATAAAGACCTATTTGAAATTTAACGATAAAAAAATTGGACAGGCTTTGCGATCATTAGGTTATCAACCAGTTAACCGTAGAAATCATATCAATGCAGATGGAGAAGTGATTGCTGATTCACGCAGAGTCTATTTTTTAAAGAATTTACTGACTACATGACTACATAGTAGTAATAGTGCATCAAAACTAATTTAAACAGTGGTTTTTATTGTAGTCACTAAAATAATTCTACTGACTACATGACTACAGTAAAATAAAGCAGCTATTGAAAAGAAAAATGAATACAAAAGAAATAAACAAATACCCAATCTCTAATTTTTTAGGGTCGATAGGCATCTTTCCAGAACGAAAATTTAACGGCTATTGGATGTATAAATCATTTATTACACCAAACCAAGAAACAGGGAGCCTTAAAGTCTCTTCGAATAATCTTTGGGTAGATTATTCAGATAATAACAGAGGTGGCACATTGATAGATTTGGTACTATTGATCTATCCTGAATATACAGTGCGAGATGTTGTAAAGAAGTTCAATCAAGGTGTTTTTTCTTTTCAACAGCACATCTCTTTGCAAAGTAAAGAATATTCAAAAATGGATAATCTTGAAGTTCTTCACGAAGATGAAATTATAAATCATCCACTTCTATGTGATTATATGGCAAGGGATCGTGGAATTAATATTCAACTAGCAAGTCATTATCTCAAAGCTTATCAGTACAAGGCAAAAGAAAAACTGTTTTGGAATCTTGGAGCAAAAAATCATCTTGGTGGATACAATTTATTTTCGAAAGGTTTTAAGTGTGCAACACAACAGGGAGTTACTTTGTTTACGAATCCAAACGCACAAAGCCGAATCTACTTTGAGGGTATTCTCGACTTCCTTAGCTTTTTAATGATTTATCCCGATCAGGAAAATCGTAATGATTATTGCGTACTGAATTCGGTTAACAATTTAAAAAAGACCTTGGAAGAACACCCATTGAAGCAATCGACGATAGCATTTTTTGATCATGATCAAGCTGGTGATCGAGCGACTGATTTACTAAAAATAGCGGCTTTAAACCAAAAAAGTAAATTCTATGATTACCGATCTACTTTTCAAGGCAAAGATCTAAACGATTATTTACTAGGGAACTATTGAGTATTAATTTCTGTTGGGTGAGCAAGCCATGTTACCCCTAAGGGATAACGCTTGCTCAAAGAAAAAATAAATTCACTTCATTCATTTGGAAACTATGGCAAGACCACGAAAAAAGATAGATGAACTGCGCATATTTAATGTGATGGTCGCATTAAACAAATACGAAAAGGATAAGCTGGACAAACTGCTTTTGCTGAGAGAAGATAACGCTAGTGTTATCATTCGTGAACTGATTATGAACGCTTCTTTGAAAATCAATCGCATCAGTAAAATTGATGTATCTACGCATCAATTAACGAGGCGTATTTCGAATAATTTCAATCAATACGTTCGTGCTGTACATGAGACACGGCTCAGCAAAATTGAGCTTGATATTTTTCAAGAGATTAAAGATTTACTAGATCGTATTCATGAAAAAATGGTGACACAATGATTGCTAAGCAGAAAATACACGGTTTTGTCGCAGCATTTGATTACAATCATCAAAAGATGGAACTTAAAAGTCCGAAGGATCGTGCGGAGTTATTAGATCATAATTTTTTCAAATATGACCGACAAAGCATTTTGCAAGAAATAAGCTTTTTACAACAATTGCGCCCAAACCTAACAAGGGATGCGTATCACGTGTCACTGAATTTTGCACCAACAGATAAATTAAATCCCAAACAGTTGTCTGAAATTGGTAGGGAATATTTAGCAGGGATGGGGTTCAATGACAATGCATACGCGATCTGGCAACATTTCGATGCTGATCATTTACATATTCATGTTTTGGCATCGAGAATCAAGTATGATGGTTCAGTAGTTTCAGATTCAAATAATTATCAGCGAAGTGAGAACCTTTGTCGTAAACTAGAACAAAAATACGACCTAGAAAATGTGCGTTCTTCCAAAGAAGCGCAAGACCGAGCCCCCAGTAAAGATGAATTAGAAATGATTCAACGTACCGGAAAACTTTCTGATCGAATGCTTATGCAAGAGCGTGTGAAAGAAGCGCTATCAAAAGCAAATAGCGCTATAGACTTTATAAATAGGTGTAAAGAGAATGGAGTTTATCTGATTTTTAATCAATCCGAAAGCACTGGGCGAATTTCTGGCATCACTTATATTTCTGTTGAAGGTTTTGTCGCAAAAGGCCAAAAACTGGGAAATCAATACAAGTGGTCAAATCTTATAAACAAATTAAACTATGAACAAAGCAGAGACCGTAAAACAATTGGCGAAACAAACCGTGATACAAGAGAACGATTTAAAGAGCTACTTGACCAAGGAAATCAAAGAATTAAAAGTCGGAATGACTCAGCTAGCCGAACTTCAAGTGACCGTTATGAAGAATCAAGCCGTTTTACGTCAAACAATGGGAAAGATTTTCAATACAGATACGAAAGTCGATGTCACACCGATCCTAACCGAAATAATAGCAATGAAGAAACAGAACAAGAGCTTGAAGAAACAGTTTCTAATCAGTTTTCTACTGGTGCAAGTACCGTTATTAGCGGTCTTAGCGGCTTACTTAGTAGTATTGGCGGTGACGAGGTAGATGAAGACGAAAAGCGAAGAAAAAGAAGATTGAAGCGTTAAGCAGTATATAATTATATAACGCAATCATTATATAATTATATCATTGCAACACTATATAATTATATAATGCTACAATGATATAGTAAGGCGTTTTATTATTTAGTTTTCAATGACTTTGGAGGGATTTGATACGTCGAAAATCAGAACTTTAGCAGCATAATCGTTTGGTTGAAATGAAAGTGATTTTTCTACTGTCTTTTTACCGTCGATGTAGAATTCATATTTAGCCGTAAGTGGTGTTGAATTTTCGGTTAAATTTGTCGCTATAGTGGCAATGGAAAAAGTGTTCACAGGGATTGATGTTTTAATGCTTTGGCTGGAACTACTGATCGGTGACATTTCAGCTGTATGGACGATTGTTTCTTTTTGTGTGATAGAAAGTTTTGAGCTGATACCGTCAAATCTAAAGCTATTATTCAAGTCGCCATCGATACTTGTAACTTGCAGCCCGAAATTAGCACCATAGCTAGCATAATTTGCTTCAAAGGTGATTTTTACTTCTACGATTTTTTTGACGGACTTTTGATCCTCAAACCCAGGTTCGTCTTTTCTGCAAGCACTGAATAATAGGATCGTAGCAATAACCAGTAATTGATTGAATTTGTTCATATAAATTGAATTTGATAAGGTAATTTCTCTTTTATAGTTTAGTAACCGTAGCTATCGCACATGCTTTTGTCAACGTGAGGTGGTCTGCTTCGAGTTTGAAAATGTCTTTTCTGATGATTTGAGTCTTTATGGAAATAGATATAATGGCAGGTCTGCTAAAATCTTTGATGATATGCAGATTTTCTTTCTTTTGCTCAGCCATATCTAAGATTTTAGTAACGAGATAGTTCTTCAGGACTTTTTCTTTCGGCTTTTTCTGTACCTGAAAACGTAATGCTGAACTAACCGAAAAATAAATCAAATTGAATGCTTTGGAAAGCGGATATATTTCTGCGAGATATTCTGATATCGAAAGGATTTCAAGATCTGTCAATGCTAGGCTTAGGTTTTCTTTTGCTTGATCTTGTAAGTACTGGGATAGTTCATTATGGTATAACTCTAGCCAAAAGAAATTGAGCTCATCAGCATTATAAAGACGTTGTGACATCCATGTTTTAATATCTATTTTGACTATTTTTGGATCATCTTCGATATTAAATCTCCATTTAGCAAGGTAAAAGGGGATTTTTGAAAGGTCATCATATGACTTTAACAAGTTAATTCTTGAAGAAGTAAGTTCTTCGACAGGAACTAGTATATGTCGATCTATAAGCGATTGTAACGATTCAACCAACTCAGGGTTAAAGCTTCTAACATATAATAATTCACTATGACCGTCATGAGGTGTGTGAACGAAATCGAAGCTAAATTGGTTATCTCCGTAATTGATTAAATTATCATGCCTATATACGATCAATAGATCAAGAGCATCATTTAAATCGAGCATACTGGTCTTTTTCTTTGATGTAGCAAACGATTTACAATGTTCTTTCCACCGTTGCAAAAAATCGCTATTTTCTTTTCCCTCAGCAATAAGACGATTTTCAGAGCAGTACTGGCACTTGCATAACTTTTGTTGTCCATCGTGCCAACAATTTGGGCAGATACCAAGGTCCTCCTTATAGGACGTTCTACCTGAAACCTTTCGGTAGATATAGTGACCACAAATGCACTTTTCATCGGTTAGCTCGTATGGAAGATTAACATATAGACTATTGGTAATAGGAGCATCTGGAAAATCTGTTTTTATTTTCCCTATCTGATCACCTCTTTCATATGCTTTGATAATTCGTTTAACGATTTGCTGATCAATGTATTTTAGCGCAATGCTATTATAGGGATAATAAAAGTTTTCCTGTGCCATACTTTGGTTAATTTCGAGAAATAAAAAAGGCGTGAAACTAAAATCATATCCTTATCAGAGGCTTGCGACGGCCTTTACAACCAGATAGACTTAGCCCACGCCCATTATGAGGCACGGGCGTAAGTCTATCGCTATAACGGTTGTAATCTGAAGGTCGCAATTTCTGATAAACCATAACGATAGCTTACGCTGTTTCGTTCAATAAATTAATGGTATAAATATACGGATTTACGGACATATTGAGGTTTTTTTATTGTTTTAGGGCGTAGAATCTATAAATTTGGATATGCAAATTGTAGCTATTTCAGATACACACGGTAAGCATCGAGATCTAAAAATTCCTGATGGTGACATTCTTATTCACGCTGGAGATGTTACTCGAGGTGGTAAAAAAGAACAGGTCATTGATTTTATAGCTTGGTTTGCTGAACAAAGACATGCGCACAAAATCTTTGTTGCTGGCAATCATGATTTCTTCTTTGAAGAGGCAGATCCCGAAGAAATAAGTGACTTAATTCCCAATGAGATAATTTACTTAAGTGATTCTGGTGTAGAAATAAATGGGATCAAATTTTGGGGATCCCCGATCACCCCATGGTTCAACAATTGGGCATTCAACCGTGAACGTGGGACAGAAATTAAACAACATTGGGATTTGATACTCGATGATATAGATATTTTGATTACACATGGTCCACCTTTTGGCATTCTGGATGAAACGGTTTATGGAAAACAAACAGGATGTGAAGAATTACTTTTGCGGGTTTATCAGGTGAAACCCAAATACCATATTTTTGGACATATTCACGAGGAATACGGAAACGTTACGAAAGCAGAAACCACTTTTGTAAACGCTAGTGTATTGGATGACTGGTATGAGATGAAGAATAAGCCAATAGTTTTAGATTTGTAATGATGATGGATAAAAAAGAACCTATATCGATGATTGAAGTTCAGTTAAAGAGCTTCGTCGAAGCCAAAAGACCGAAAGATGAAGAAGTGCGTAAGCAACTGGATTTTGGTTATTCTTGGTATGGACAAACGGCTTTATTGTTTGAAATTAGACCGCAATGGAATGATCCAACAAATATTTTAGAACTACCTTTTGCGAAGCTTCGCTTCGTGAAATCTTCTAAATTATGGAAACTCTATTGGATGCGTGGATCGGGTAAATGGGAGGCTTATGAGGCAAAACCTGCCACTAGTAGTTTACAGGAAATGCTGACAGAAATAGATCAGGATGGTTATGGCTGTTTTTTCGGATGATAAGAACTAGAAAAAATCTATTTCTTCATATCTTTTTTGGTAGCACCATGATAATACTGCTTCCCATCTTTTGATCCATCCCAAACACTAGTTACATCTTGGATTTTAACTGGTGCTTCTTTTTCTAAACGGATCAGATTTTTAGAAACCTTTCTGAAAACTTTATTCCATCGTCTTTTATCTTGTTTCTCGGTTTCTGCCGTTGTATATCCGAATATTTTAGTTTTTCTTACTGATCTTGACATGATTTAAATTTTTGCTGTAAATATAATAATCTCCACTGTCGACTTGAAAATGTACATTGATTAATTTTGTATACTTGTTTGGCATAATAAAATCAAAATGAACAACGGAAGAAAAGAATTTCCTGAAAGCGGTTTAGAGATGGACTGTACTTCTAAAAAGGCAAGAAAAATTTTCTGCTACGTGCAGAATGTGCGAGGAATCAAGAGTTTTGTGAAGAGATCGATGAATAAAAGACTGAGAAAATATAGCAAGGAGATTGTTGTTTTTGATGAAATATAAAAACTTTGTATCAAACACTATCAATTTAAGTAGTCCTTGTTCTGAACGACTATATTTTCTTCTTTTCGCCAGCTTTTTTACTTTCCTTTCTTTTATTGGTGTTTATTACGGTTTTCCGTATTAAAATCGTGCTTTTTTTGAGTATATTTAAGGATATTTGCTTAATAAAGCAACCAACTAATTATTACAATTACAATGGCTAAAAAAGTCCAAACAAAAAGTACCGAAGAAATCCTTTGGGATTCAGCTAATAAACTACGTGGTTCTGTAGAACCTTCCGAATATAAACATGTTGTATTGAGTTTAATCTTCTTGAAATTTGCGAACGACAAATTTGTAAAAAGAAGAAAAGAATTAAAAGCGGAAGGCAAAGAAGCGTTCTTGGAAATTCCTGAATTTTATCAGGCAGAAAGTGTTTTCTATTTGCCTGAGGAATCACGTTGGACGTATATTATCGAAAACGCCAAACAAGAAGATATTACCTTAAAAGTCGATTCTGCGCTTAAAACGATTGAGCGTACCAACAAATCGTTAGAGGGTGCGTTGCCTGACAACTATTTCTCTCGATTGGGATTGGATCAATCTAAATTTTCTTCATTATTAGATACTATTAACAAAATAGATACACTACTTGATGAGGCGCAAGATATTGTGGGGCGTGTGTACGAATATTTCTTGAGTAAGTTTGCCATTGCCGAAGGAAAAGGTAAGGGAGAATTCTATACGCCAAAATCAATTGTAAACCTGATTGCCGAAATGATTGAACCCTACAAAGGTAAAATCTATGACCCTTCTTGCGGATCGGGTGGTATGTTTGTGCAGTCGTTAAAGTTTATTGAGAAACACCAAGGAAACAAAAAAGACATCTCTATATACGGACAAGAGTTAACGAATACCACATTTAAACTGGCGAAGATGAACTTAGCCATCCGTGGAATTTCAGCCAATATGGGAATTAAAGCTGCCGATACATTTGGAGACGATCAGCACAAAGATTTGAAAGCCGATTACATCATGGCGAATCCGCCGTTTAACTTAAAGGATTGGCGTGCAGAGAACGAATTAACCAACGATCCACGTTGGGCAGGATACGAAGTTCCTCCAAAATCCAATGCCAACTATGCGTGGATATTGAATATGATTTCCAAACTATCTCAAAATGGTGTAGCAGGATTTATCTTAGCAAATGGTGCGCTTTCAGGCGGTGGTGAAGAATACAAAATCCGCAAACAGATTATTGAAAATGATTTGGTAGAAACCATTGTAGTTTTACCAAGAGATATGTTTTATTCTACTGATATTTCGGTGACGCTTTGGATTCTGAATCGTAATAAAACCGAACGTACCGTTGGAGTAAACGATGGTATTAAAAGCTACCGTAACCGTAAAGGTGAAGTCTTATTTATGGATTTGCGTAAATGGGGAACACCTTATGAAAAATCATATATTGAATTTATCGAAGAGGATATGCGGAAAATAGCTTCTACATATCATAATTGGCAGCAAATAGATTGGGAAACAAATTATGTGAACGAAGCTGAATATTGTTATTCTGCAAATGTTGATGAGATTAGAAAGAATGATTACGCATTGATGCCAAGTAAATACGTAGAATTTGTTGATCGAGATTTGGGGATTGATTTCGATACAGAAATGAAACGTATTCAAAAGAAGTTCAAGGTGATCATTGAGGAAGAAAAAGAATCTCAACAAGAATTGATTAATGCTTTTAAATCCCTTAATTATGAGATTGGATAAATTAGGGAATTATATAAAACAGGTTGACGTAAGGAATTCAGATTTAAAATTTGAATTGGTTAAAGGTATATCTAACCAAAAATTATTTATTGACACTAAAGCCAATATGGACGGAGTACCATTACATAGTTATAAATTAGTCCAAAACAATCAATTTGCTTATGTAACGGTAACATCAAGAAATGGAGAAAAATTATCTATTGCAATAAATAGAACAGATGAAACTTACCTAGTTTCTTCAACATATACAGTATTTGAGCCGAATGAGAAACTACTACCTGAATTTTTATATATAATTATCAATAGACCTGAATTTGACAGATATGCGAGATATAATTCTTGGGGAAGTGCAAGAGAAACATTTAATTGGGAAGATTTGTGTGAAATAGAGATTCCGATAATTTCAATTGAGGAGCAGAAAAATTACGTTGCGATTTATAATGCTTTATTGACAAATCAAGCGTGCTACGAAAACTCCTTAGAAGATTTACAGCTAATCTGCGATAGTTATATTGAGAACTTGATTAAGACAGAACCTAAGAAAAGATTGGGCGAATATATTGAGGCTGTTGATAATAGAAATTTTGACCTAAAAATAAAATATTTAAGAGGTATATCAACTAATAAGGTCCTTATTGAGACAAAAGCAAATGTTTCAGGAGTCAGTTTTCATAACTATAAGGTTTTGAATTTAAGAGAATTTGCCTATGTGGCAGATACATCTAGGAGAGGTGAGAAAATTGCAATAGCAATGAATTCTGATAAAACATGTATTATTTCTTCCATTTATACAACATTTAAAGTTTTTAATGAAGATGAATTACTTCCTGAATTCCTATTACTTTGGTTTTCAAGATCAGAGTTCGATCGCTATGCTCGATATCATTCATGGGGTAGCGCAAGAGAAACTTTCAACTGGGAAGGTATGCGTGATGTAATGTTGCCCATTCCTGATATTGAAAAACAACAAGCGATTGTTACTATCTATCATACTTTAGAGACACGTAAAAAACTAAATGAAAAATTGAAAGAATCCTTACAACCTCTTTGTCCAATATTGATGAAAGGAGTTAGAGATTATATCGAAAATAATTAACCAAAAAATCGCTCAACTCCAAAGTTTGTTGTTGTCGCGTTTGGCAACGTTGGAGGGTAACTAACTATTATTAACCAAAGGAAACACTAGAAAACTTAAATGAAAGAAGATATTTTTAGACTAGCAGCTGTTCTTTATGCTGATAATAATTATGAAGTTAGCTCTAAAACACTACATAAGAAGGTAATAGAGTCAATTTTTATTGATAACAATAATGATTTTATTGGCTTACATTCATTAATTGATAAGCTTAAGAATCAATATAATTTAGATTTTACAGAAGAAGAAATTAGAGAGGTCATTTCAGATGTTAATTATTTTAATACCTCAAACTGCAAGATTGAGGAGATAAAAATTACCCTTACACAAAAACGTTTTGAACTTGTTAAAAGTAAAATTATCACAAATAATTTGGATTATTTTATTGAAGAATTTCGTAAAAGTAATACTGAATTTGATTTAAAAGAATTAAAAACTATAATACATAGATTTTTGTATGAAATTTTTCAGATTAACATTTCTAGTTTCAGCAAACTTGTAGACCCTACATTTCAGATTCAGGATTTATTGAGTAATAATGATCACAATTTAAATTCTTTAGAAATTGATATTATCAATACATTTCTGAATTGGGATAATTATGAGAAAAATAAAATGATTTTTGATATTTCAAATTTAGCCCTTGAATATTGTTTAATCACCAATAAGAAAGGGGCCAGTTTTAAATTAGAGAATCTTAAAAATAAAGTGTTTTATCTTGATACGAATGTGATTTTTAGGGCTATAGGAATTAATGGAGAAAATCGTAAGAATAGAACTCTAACTTTCCTTGAAAAATTTAAAGAAGCAAAAGAGTCTTTATTTATATCTAAATATACTATAGATGAAGTAAAAAAGACCTTAGATTTCTATATAGGACAAATGTCTAAATATAATACTGCCAAAATTAATTCAGACGTTTTTCAAAATTTTAGAAAAAGTCAAGATTTCATTGATTATTATCATACTTGGCGAAGAAAAAGAGTTAATGATTCAACTGAATTGTTTAAGGCACATATTTTTTCTTTATTAGAAGGCCTAAAGAAAAAATTTGACATTAAAGAAGATTATAAAGAACATTTTGATATTAAGGACTCGAAAGTTGAAGAATTAATATTGGATATGGGGTCTCAAATAAATTCTTTCAAGAGTGAAAGGCGGCCGTCTAATTTAGAGGCTAGTATATTAGATGCAAAAAATATTCAAGTAATAAAATTTTTAAGAAATGGTAATTATGCTAATATTTTTGATTGTAAATATTACTTAATTTCAGCAGACCAACTATTAAGAAAATGGGATTACACTCAAAATAATTCTATTCCTATAGTTTTGTTACCTTCTCAATGGATGAGTATTTTATTGCGGTATTTAAATAGAACGAATGATGACTTTAAGAGTTTTGTTAGTTTTTTAAATATTAGTAACGGCGAAAAAGGGATATCTAATGAAAATCTTCAATTGATATTAAATGGGATTTCAGAAATAACAACAGACTTTACTCAACAAAGTAGTATTGTTTCTCAAATGATTAATATAGGATTTAAAGGAATTTTAGATAAAACTAATACTGAAGAAGGAATTATTGAAAAATCTCGATTGTTTGCTAAATCACAACTAGAATTGCAAATTGAAGAATTACAAAAGTCTAAGGAAAGATTAGAAAATAAATTCGAGAAATATCAAGAACATACATCAACTGCTATTGAAACATTAAAACAAAGTAAAGATGTTGAGAAGGGACAAAAAAATGCAGAGATTGAAAAAAATAAAAGTATAAAGAACGAACTAATTGGTGCTAAAGCTAAAGTTGATTTAATTAAATATAAATCAAAGGGGTATTTTTGGATTTCTCTTGCTATAATTTGTGTAGTTTATTTCATTCTGTTGTTTTGTTTTCAACAAGAATCATGGAATATTATTGCTGTTTATACAAACTTTGCTAATAATTTACCTGAGGGTTCAATGCAAAAAGAAGTATGTAAATGGATTTGGTTAATCCCAACAGGTTTATTCTTAACAAGCTTTAAGTTTATTTATCAAAGATTGCTGGATAAAAATGGACTTCAATCAAAATATAATGAATTCAGAGTATTAAGGGAAAAAGAAGTTGATTCATGAATTATCCCGAATCCCAATTAGATCAAACTTTTATTAGTGTATAAAAAAAACATGCCCGAAAACCAACATACAGAATACAAGCAAAAAGTAACGCCCGAATTAGAAAAAGAAGTGGTTGCATTTCTTAATTCTAAGGAAGGTGGCGTTATTTATATTGGCATAGACAAGCATGGCAATACAGTTGGTGTGCAGGATGCTGATCAAGAACAATTGCTAATCAAAGATCGGTTGAAAAATAATATTGTGCCATCTTGTATGGGTTTGTTTGACTTGGTTTCGGAGGGGAGAGATGATAAAGATATCATCAAAATAATTGTCGCTGCTGGCTATGAAAAGCCTTATTATGTTAAGAAATACGGACTTTCTGAGCGAGGTGCGTTTATCCGTGTAGGTAGTGCAGCCGAGCCTATGACGGCACGACAAATAGAAACACTATTTAGCAAAAGAACTCGCCATTCTATCGGCAATATCCTATCGCCAAAGCAAGATTTGAAGTTCCAGCAATTGCATATCTACTATCAGTCAGTGGATAAAACGCTCAATGAACAGTTTGCTCGTAATCTAGAATTGCAGACCGAAGATGGTCAGTATAATTATGTGGCTTATCTGATGAACGATGTCAATGCTATTTCTGTAAAAGTGGCTCGTTACCAAGGTTTGGACAGAGTTGATTTAGCTGAGAGTAATGAATATGGCTATGAAAGTTTAGTGAAAGCAACTAAACAGGTGTTGGATAAGCTCAATCTAGAAAATCGAACGCTAACGAAAATAACCGCTAAAGAACGAGAAGAAAAGCGCTTGTGGCATGCCATTGCTTTGCGTGAAGCCATTATTAACGCTTTTGTGCATAATGATTATACGCGAGAAATTGCACCAAAGTTTGAGATATTCAACGACAGAATAGAGATTACCTCGTATGGTGGTTTACCTACTGGTTTGTCTCAAGAAGAATTTTTTCAAGGATTTTCGATGCCTCGGAATAAAGAGTTGATGCGTATTTTCAAAGATTTGGATTTGGTGGAGCAATTAGGGTCAGGTATTCCGAGGATCTTGCAATATTACAAGCGTGATTATTTCCATTTCTCTGATAATTTTTTGAGAGTAATATTGCCATCAAGCGAGCAAGTCACCCAGCAAGTCACCCAGCAGGTCACCCAGCAAGTCACCCAGCAAGTGCAAGAATTGTTGTCGAAAATGAGTGGATTACATTCAAGACAGGAACTGCAAGTATTACTTCAATTATCAGATCGGGAAAATTTTAGAACAAACTACCTACAACCTGCTATTAATCAAAGTTATATTGCATTAACAATACCGGATAAACCTACAAGTAGCAAACAAAAGTATTACTTAACAGAGAAAGGGAAACAGTTTATAAATTCCTTATTGTAGCATGAAATACACAGAATCACAATTAGAGCAAGCATTTATCAGCCTTTTGGAAACAGAAGGTTATCACTATATTAATGGAAAAGATTTAGTACGCTCTTCTAATCAAGACGTTTTACTGAAAGAAGATTTACGTACTTTTTTGTTGAATCGTTATCCCGATTTAGAAGATATAGAATTCGAAAGTTTGGTGAACGAAATCGCTTTTCAGTCTGCTTCTAACTTATACGATTCCAATAAATACATTTGCAAATTATTGGCGGATGGTCTGATTTTTAAACGAAACGATCCTAAGAAGAAAGATTTACATATTAGATATGTTGATATTGAGCATATACAAGCAAATACCTTTAAAATCGTTAATCAATTAGAGATTCAAGGTACGGAGTTGCGTATTCCCGATTTGATTTTGTACATCAATGGTATTCCTGTGGTTGTTTTTGAATTTAAAACGGCTATTGAAGAAGAAATTACCATTCACGATGCATTTAAACAATTGACTATTCGTTACCGTAGAGACATTCCAGAATTGATGAAATACAATGTGTTCTGCGTGATTAGCGATGGAGTGAACAACAAGGCAGGAACGGTCTTTTCGCCTTATGAATTTTATTACGGATGGAATAAAATTACGGGAGAAGAGAAAAAAGCCTTATCGGGGATTGAAACCACAACGTCTATCGTTCACGGTATGCTGAACCAAAGTCGTTTGGTGGATATTATTCACAACTTTGTTTTGTTTCCTGATACTTCAAAAAACGAACTGAAAATTTTGACACGTTACCCGCAGTATTATGCATCCAACAAACTTTATCAAAATATATTAAAACACCGTAAACCCGAAGGCGATGGTAAAGGCGGAACGTATTTTGGTGCCACAGGATGTGGTAAAAGCTATACGATGTTGTATTTATCGCGTTTGTTGATGCGTTCTACGGAATTTTCAAGTCCTACGATTATCATTATTTCTGACCGTACGGATTTGGACGATCAGTTGTCGAAAGATTTTGTCAATGCAAAGAAGTTTATTGGCGATGAAAATATCATCAATATTGATTCAAGAGCTGATTTAAGAGATCGTTTGAGAGGTATAGAAAGTGGTGGTGTATATTTAACAACGGTACAAAAGTTTGCTGAAGATGCTGAAATCTTGTCCGATAGAACCAATATCATTTGTATTTCGGATGAAGCCCACCGTTCTCAAGTGAATCTGGACTTAAAGGTGAAAATTGACGAAGAAAAAGGGGTAACAAAATCTTATGGTTTTGCTAAGTATTTACACGATTCGTTACCAAACGCAACCTATGTTGGTTTTACAGGAACGCCAATTGACAAGACTTTAGAAGTTTTTGGAGATGTGGTGGATCAATACACCATGTTTGAATCTGTGAATGATGAAATCACCGTTCGTTTAGTGTATGAGGGACGGGCAGCGAAAGTAAATTTGGACTATAATAAAGTTCAGGATATTGAGGCTTACTACGAAAATGTAATGCGTGAAGGTGCCTCTGAGTATCATGTAGAAGCCAGCCAGAAAGCCATTGCTAATATGGAAGTGGTTTTGGGAGATAGCGATCGAATCAAAGCCATTGCCGACGATTTTGTGGAGCATTATGAAAATAGATTAAAAGAAAATGCAACCGTTGCAGGCAAAGTTATGTTTGTTTGTGCTTCTCGTGGCATTGCGTATAAACTATATCAGTCGATTTTGGCTTTATACCCTGAGTGGGGAGAAATGATGTTGCCTGAGGACTTGAGCGAGAAAGAGCAAAAAGATATAAAACCGATTGAACGTGTTAAAATGATTATGACACGCAATAAAGATGATGAAAAGGACCTGTGGGATTTGTTGGGAAGTAAAGATGATCGTAAAGAATTGGATCGACAGTTCAAACAAATAAAATCGAACTTCAAGATTGCGATTGTGGTCGATATGTGGTTAACAGGTTTTGATGTTCCTTTCATGGATACGATTTACATTGATAAACCTTTGCAAACGCATAATTTAATACAAACCATTTCTCGTGTTAACCGAAAGTATCAAGGTAAAGATCGTGGTTTGGTTGTAGATTATATTGGGATTAAAAAGAACTTGAACAAAGCATTAGGCATGTTTAATAATCAAACTGCAGAGGATGATTTTGAAGATATTGCGCAAGCCGAAATCATTGTGAGAGATCAAATGGATTTGTTGCGTCAGTTTTTTCATCAGTTTGATAGTATAGCCTATTTCGAAGGATTACCAGTTGAACGTCTACAATGTTTAAACAAAGCTTCAGAACTAGTTTTAAAGACCGAAGATTCTGAAAAATTCTTTGTCAACGTAACGAAGAAATTGAAATCTGCTTATAACTTGGTGAGCGGTTCGGAGTTGTTTAATCTGAAAGAAGTGGATGAAGTTCATTTCTATTTTGCGGTGAAATCCATTGTCGTTAAGCTGACCAAAGGTGAAGCTCCTGATACCGAACAAATGAATGCTAAAGTGGCTAAATTGGTAGAAGAAGCTATCATTTCGGAAGGTGTTGAAGAAATCTTTAAGCTGGACGATAACAAAGCCAACGCGATTGATCTGTTTAATGATAAGTTTATTGAGAAAATCTCCAATCTAGAATTACCGAATACCAAGATTAAGATTTTAGAGCGATTATTAAAGCAAACCATTACTGATTTTAAAAAGGTAAATAAAGTAAAAGGACAAGATTTTTCGGAACGGCTTCAATCGATCATCAACCGCTATAACGAACGTAGCGAAGGTGATATTTTAGATTATGAAGGGATTCAGTTTGATACAGCAGAGCAAATGCTTAACCTCATTATCAGACTTCGTGAAGAAATGGATTCTTTTCAAGATTTAGGTATTGATTACGAAGAGAAAGCGTTTTACGATATTTTAGATATGATCTGCAAACAATACGGTTTTGAGTTCGACAATGACAAAATGCTAGAATTAGCTCGTGAAATAAAAAAGATTGTTGACAGTACCGCCAAATATCCTGATTGGAGCGACCGAGATGACATCAAAGCCCAACTAAAAATGGATATCATCGTAAAATTGCATCAATATGGATATCCACCCATTACCCAAGATGATGTGTACAGAAATGTGCTGGAGCAGGCTGAGAATTTTAAGAAGAATAGGTAATTGCAAATGGTATTGTTATGAATAGACTGATACTTATAGGCAATGGTTTTGATCTAGCACATGGATTAAAAACTAGCTATAAAGATTTTATTTTTTGGTACTTGGATCAGTGTTTTATTCAATCAGGAATATATGCTAATGGTCATTCCTATGAAGATGACTTTCTACGTGTTGAGGTTCGTGAACATTATCGATTAATGGATCTAACAAGTGATGCTGCAAAAAAGGGTATTAGTAGATATCTACATGAACAAGATCGACTATCTCTTTATTTGAATTATGAATCTAAAAGAGAGAGTATTCCAAGTTCATATTATGATAAATATGAATCTCTATCTAATGAATTAGCTCTTAAGGTTGAATTTAAATCATTATTTTTTAATGAGCTTATTAAAACCTGCCTTGAATGTGGCTGGGTAGATGTTGAGCAAGAATATTTTAATGCTTTGAAGAAATATAATCATCAAGATAATTCTCATAATTCAGATTATATCCGAAAATTGAATACACATTTTGAATTTTTGAAGAAAAAGCTACAGGAATATTTATCCATTCAAGAAACTAATTTTGATGACAGTCCAAACTTTCTATTAGGAAAGCTTCTAGGCCAAGAGTTTCAAGAAATTGATTTTGATCCTAGTATAGGTGATGATGAATTAAGTAATAAGCTTGGAAAAGATTTTACTGTAGAAAACTCAAATGAGATCCAACATAAAATCTATGTTTTGAATTTTAACTATACCAATACATTTTATAATTATATAAGAGAAATCAAAGGTAACTTGTTTAATAGAGTTGATGTGAACCATATTCATGGGCAACTTAATAACCCAAATAATCCTATCATTTTTGGTTTTGGTGACGAACATGATAAGGATTATACTAATTTCGAGGAACAGGGTAATAATGCACTTTTCGAACATGTGAAATCTTATCATTATCTTAAAACGCCTAATTATAGAAATCTAATTCGCTTCCTAAATGAAGGACAATTTCAGGTTTTTATTGTAGGTCACTCTTGTGGTTTATCCGACAGAACAATGTTTAAGGAAGTTTTTGATCATGAGAATTGTAAATCGGTAAGGATATTTCATTACACTGATAAAGAGGGTAAAAATGATTTTTTTGATAAATCCATTAACCTCGGCCGTCATTTCTCAAATAAGGGGCGTATGCGCAAACTGATCGTGAATTTTAATGAAGCGGATTCTATTCCGCAGTTTAAAAAGAAGTAAATTATGTTAACATATAAAGATTACGAAAAAGCAGTTTTCGATTGGCTATTTGAAAAAAATAAGACAACAGGATTCACTTTTGGTCTTAGAAGGGTGGCGTCGAATGGCGCTGAGACAGATTATTTTATCGGTAAAGAAGCATCTCACTATTTTGGCACTACTTTTTGGACAATTCCCGTTTCGTTTCCTGGTTCATCAGGAGATCTTATCCAGTTGATTTTTCAATATACGAGTAATAAAAAAGAGCTTATTTATTTTTTCGAATGTAATCAGACAAAAGAGCCTAATAGTTCTCAAAATCAATATGCTTTAGAGTTGATCCAAAACCTCAAAGAACCTTTAGAACAGAAATTTGGATTGAAGAGACCTTTCAACCCTAATGCTAAGATGTATAATTTTCAGATTAAACCCATCAAGGTTTCGTATGAAAACATTGAGGCTTTGTTAAAGGATGTTGATATTCAATTGCTTGATTTTATCAATATCGTAGATAGCAATATTAATGCATTAAAGAGTAAGTATTCAGATTTTAAGGCAGATAAAATTACTGGTGATGATTTTGAGATCAATTTAGACAAAACATATAAAAGAATTGAGAAGTATTCAGGGACAGAGGGCGATAATCCGGAAATAGTAAACAGCTATAGTATTTCGAAAGAATTATTTGATATTGTCCATTCTAATTTAAAACTATCCGAACACTATTTCTCTGGTTTAGATGCAATAATCGTAAAAATTGATTTGAAACCAAATGACCAACGTGTGTATTATAATTATCGTAAAGACAGATTGATTTTTGGGATAGGTCAGCGTTATATTTGGTGTATTGAAACTAAGAAAAATTATTTGAGGTATATTTCTAAAACGCCTACTGAAGCAGTATACGAACCCTTCGAAAAGGGGAAAGAAGCGTATCTAAATTCTACTCACGATTTTTCACGTCAAGATATTCTAGACTTAACAATAGCTCCAATCCAAGAAACACTTGCTAGTACCGTTGTTTCTGGTTTTTTACGATATAATAAATCTGATTTTGAAAAAATGGTTTTTGATAAAGAATTTCGTCAAGCTGTTTTTGATAAAACTATTCATGTTTTTGAAGAGAATTTGAAAAACCATGAACACGATATGTCAGCACCGTTAAACCAAATACTATATGGTCCTCCAGGAACAGGAAAAACTTACCATACGATTAATAAAGCTTTAGCTATTATTGAAAACAAGCCTATTGAATCGATAATCCACGAAAAAAGAGAGGTTTTAAAAGCTAGATTTAAGGACTATGTAGATGCTGATCAGATTGTTTTTACAACTTTTCACCAGTCCATGAGCTATGAGGATTTTGTAGAAGGGATAAAACCGTTAATAGAGGAAGATAACGAAGGAAATAAGCAGGTTGTTTACGATGTAAAGGCAGGAATATTAAAACAATTGGTTGGTAATATTCGCTTGGAGAAAAAAAACACCAGTTATACCAAGAATTATGGTTTTGATGACGCATGGAATGAGCTGCTCGAGTTGGTAAACGAAGCTTCAGATAAGGAACTTGAATATAAATTGGATATTCTAACTCCGAATCTGGGCATGCTGGTTAAAGATATTACTTCCAATGGTAATCTTACTCTGAAACCTTCAAAAGGAGGAGTGAAAGAATATGTGGTTTCTTATGCGAGAGCAAAGAAGCTTCAGGAGGCTTTTCCAGATTTGTCTATTGTCAAAAATATAGATAAGGAGTTTAGAGCTGTTGTAGGAGGTCTTAATTCTACTGCTTATTGGTCTGTAATCAATTTTATTAATACAAAAATAGCAGCTAATACACCGGGAGGTATTAGAAACGATAAAGAAATCAAGAAGAACTATGTGTTAATCATTGATGAGATCAATCGAGGAAATGTATCGGCTATTTTTGGTGAACTGATTACATTGATTGAAGATTCGAAACGCGAAGGTAAGGAAGAAGCATTAGAAGTTACTTTACCGTACAGTAAAGAAAAATTTTCCGTACCATCAAATTTGCATATCATTGGTACGATGAACACAGCTGACCGTTCGGTCGAGTCTTTAGATACAGCTTTGCGTAGACGTTTTGTTTTTGAAGAGATGTTGCCAATAACTGATCTGGAAGAATTAACTTACGACATCTTTGATTACGCAGCGGGAGATGTGTTGAGGCGAATTAATATGCGCATTGAAAAGTTGATAGATAGAGATCATTGTATAGGTCACGCTTACTTTATTGGAAAAAATGAGGAAACTATCATTGATTCATTTTATAAAAACATCATACCGTTATTACAAGAATATTTCTTTGGTGATTATGGAAAGATAGGCTTAGTATTGGGCAAAGGTTTCGTGCGTTTGAAAAAAGAAGAAAAGAATATATTTGCTGATTTTGACTATGATTATGTAGACGAATTGGAAAGCAAACCTATATATGAAATCATCGATTATCGTACCCATAATGAAGAGTTTTTATCTTTCGAACAAGCGATCCAAGATCTGATGCACTAATGATTGCAAAAGATTTAAAACATATTATCCGATTCGAGCATGAAAAGCTTTTGTTTGATATGCAGATTGAACAAGAGTATAAGCTCTATAGAGCGCTAGAAGCTTATCATGGGAATTATACACCATTCTTTAAACTCATACGGAATGGGGTACAGTTCTGTGCGTATGTCGGGGTATTGCACGTAGGTGATACTATTATAGAAATTTTGCCGAAAGCCGATAAATCTACGGATGTTTCTGCCTGGCAAAATATCTTGATCAATATGATTCGATCGGTATGGGGATTTTCAGTCAAAGAATCTGGTTCATCTAATTTGAAGCTGAAGCACAATTCGGTATTGGATTTATATTTTGAGCTGTTCGTTACCGAATTAGAATCTTTAATTCATAGCGGATTAATAAAGAAATATGCTCGTCAGGAGCATAATGTTAAAGCATTAAAGGGTAAATTATCTTTCTCGAAGCATATACAGCAGAATATTATTCATAAAGAGCGATTTTATATCGAAACCACAGTTTATACTGTTCAGCATCAATTGCATCAAATCATTTATGCAGCTTTATTGTTGATTCAAAGGCTCAATCGAAATGTTTTACTGGCTTCTCGAATTGGAAATTTGCTGCTGAATTTTCCAGAGCAAGAAAAGATCAAGGTGAAAAGCAAGACCTTTGATACTATTACTTACGATCGTAAATCGCAGGTTTATAGGACCATTATTGATATTGCGGAGCAGATACTGTTAAACTATCATCCAGATATTAGTAAGGGGCGTAGACATATACTTGCTTTAATGTTTGATATGAATGCTTTATGGGAGCAATTTGTTTTAGGCTTATTGTGTAAATCATTAAAGGATTATAAAGTTTCTGGCCAGGTTAGTAAGCGTTTTTGGCGAGGTGATTCACTGAGTTCTAGTATGCGTCCAGATATTGTTTTAACCAACAAAGTTTCTACAATTGTTATCGATACCAAATGGAAAAACTTGGAAGGTAAAAGCCCTTCTCCAGATGACTTGCGTCAGATGTTCGTTTATCATGAGTATTTCGAGGCGCGTAAGGTTATATTGTTGTATCCTGGTGATGACAATTTAATTCAAGGACAGTTTTACTTAAAAGACCAATCAGGTTTTGATAATAAACATTGTCACGTTCTACAAATTACTACTGAAAAAAATTTCAAACTGTGGAAGGAGATAGTAGTAGAGAAGATAAGTAATCTACTAACTTAACCCTATTTTTTTTGATTGTTGTTCAGGCATAGTTGTTGATTTTATTTGAAATAGCAATCATTTATAATGAAAATCAACTATGTTTAGTTCACGAGTTTGATCGAGGAAACGAAAGGTTACAGCGGACGGATCAATTATTAACTAAAGAATACGCTAAATAATTTGCGGAGAATAAATAGATTATTCTCCGCTTTATATGCGGTAAATAATGCCTATATTTACCGCATATAATTTTGAGGTCATGGCAGTCTATATACACGAACGACATAATTGGACAGATTTTCATTGGGAAGATGAGAAGATACTTAATCTATTAAGTGAAGTTCGGCATCTACAAGGAAAGCTTATTGGGAAAGTAGAGTTGCTAGGATTTGAGTTAAAAGACGAAGCAAATTTGGAAACACTTATCCAAGATGTTGTTCAATCATCAGAAATAGAGGGAGAGATATTAAATCCAGAACAAGTGCGCTCATCAATAGCGACTCGATTAGGGTTGGACAACTCAGGTCTTGTTAATTCTGATCGTCATATCGATGGTGTTGTAGAAATGATGCTAGACGCGACACAAAATGCAGATAAAGCTATAAGCAAAGAAAGATTATTTGGTTGGCATGGTGCATTATTTCCAATCGGAAGAAGTGGCTTGTACAAGATTGATGTAGCACAATGGAGAAGTGGAGATATGCAAGTCGTTTCGGGAGGAATGGGAAAAGAAGCTGTACACTTTGAAGCACCTAAAGCTGAACGACTCGAAGAAGAAATGAAGAGATTCATAGGCTGGTTTAATACGGATTCTCTTATAGATCCAGTCTTAAAAGCTGCTATTGTACATTTATGGTTTGTGACTATACATCCATTTGATGATGGAAACGGACGTATTGCTCGTGCATTAACAGATATGCAACTATCGAAAGCGGATGGTGTCAATCAACGCTTTTATAGTATGTCTGCGCAAATTAAACAGGAACGTAAGGAATATTATACGATTCTAGAGAAAACGCAAAAAGGAGATTCAGATATTACCAATTGGGTAGTTTGGTTTTTAAACTGCCTCAAAGGAGCTATTATTGCGTCGAATACGATAATAGATAAAGTCGTTAGAAAACATCACTTTTGGATGCAAAACAATGTTAATATCAGTAATAATCGCCAACGAATGATGTTGAATAAATTAATGGATAATTTTAAAGGAAATCTGACTTCATCAAAATGGGCAAAGATGACAAAGGTTTCTGCAGATACTGCATTACGAGATATTACAGATCTAGTTAGTAAAGGTGTCCTAATTAAGGCTGATTCGGGTGGCAGAAGCACAAATTATGAGCTAAATTGGTAGTTTTTTAAGGTTTACCGACTACAAAACGCTATTTGTAGTCAGTAAATTGAAAAAAGTAAAACTTTATAATGTTGTCGTAAAACTCTTTAATTCAGTATTTTATTTTTGATTATTAATATTTTGTAGTCATGTAGTCACGTAGTCAGTAGATTTTCAACTTTCCAGAAGTCTCTATCGTTTTTTTTAAAGAAAATGTGACAATTGGTGAGATAACAGGAGAAATTACTGCTGATGTTGAAAACTTATTTTTCTCTAAAATTACTGTGCTTTTGCTACACCTTGATGGTTGGTAATATGCTGATAATTAAGTTATTGGTAGATATTGTATCGGCAAATAAATCTGTCTTTCTTTAGTTTACTTAGTGTTCTGTATTACGGTTTATCGTATTAGAATCGTACTTTTTTTGTCTAGTAGTTTTAAATACGTGAAAATTATTCCACTATGCTCCGCTTCGTGAAAGTTAGCAGCTTGTAGTGCCTGTATATGATTTTTCATTTGAAAACCAATAGGTAAGCTAACAGGTTCATAGTTTACAAATAATCGCGATTCCAGATCTTCCTCAAGGTGATTAACTGTATCAAGCAATAAATGTTTCACTTCATTAACATCTGGAATAATTTTCCAAGAACGTGGAGATGTACCAATTTTGAAGGTTTCCATGAATTCTTGTGATATATACATTGGTAATCCACTACGCATATACATGTGTCTCTGTTGCGATGTGATACAATGACCAATTTGCCAGATTATATTATTGTTAAAATTTTCAGGTATTTTAAATAGTATTTCGTAATCAACTGTTTCTATTAATTGCAATAACCTAGTCCTGCTAGCTCTTAAAATTTCACATTCGAATCGGTCACTAGTCATGTATATTGTTTTAACTCCAAATAACAAAATATAAAAGACCCTAAATTTACCTTTTTTAAGTTTAAATTTGAAATTTTATTATTCATAAATCTTACCCCTAGGACTTATTATTGCAATGATTCAGCAAAAACTAATGTTATAACGAAGTGCTGTTTTTATTTCGCTACACAAAGAGAAAGAAGATATTAAAGAGTTTTATCAATACTGATCAACTAAAGACCTATCTGATTTATTTGTTAGAAAATGTGTTTGGTATAATTATTATCAAAACCTCCATATTTCTAAGGATGTTTTTGAAGACAAGGAGAATAATCAATCTATCGGGAACTTGAAAATACCGATACGGCATTATACAATATGATAGAAAAGCATTTAGATTGGAAAATCGAAAAGCTTCAATGAGGCCGTTAAAATATATTTTTTATTAAAAGTTGTTCAATTGTATAACTTTTCTAGTTAAATTTATTTTATAGCAACTGTTATAAGGATGATAATAGAGAAGGTATGGTTTAATTGTAAAGTAAGATGAAATACTCTATAGAATCATTGATGTCTCTTGTTGATTCCGGGAAATTGCCGGTTTTGTTGGATGGTGATATTCAGGCTATCCTAGACTCTATCAATGATTGGCCTCATCGAGTTGAAGGTTTAAATATTTTTGTTCGGTTATTATCACAATCTGTTGGCAATCCCTTAACCCAAATCAATATTGAAAAATATATTTTGGGATTAGATCCAAGAACTAATGCGTGGGAAAAAGAGGCTCTAACACAATTGATACCACTGTTTTCTCATTATCATAATGGAGGAACACTTGATAAGATCTTTTTAATGATTGAAAAAGAGTTAGAATCTTTTTATGAAGCAACGAAGGCCGATCTTTAAATCGGATTTCGTTGTAATTGCACATAGGCTAAAACTAATGGAATTATTGATGATTTTAAATTTCGTAATGCAGTTATGAGTCCCGCCCAATTTGGCAAGGATTTGAATAATTTTGGAATAGTGATACAAGTAATTAGGCCTTAATATGACAGAAGATATAAAAGAGATAAAAAAAAGAATTACTGAGGATTGGTTAAATTTTTTTTCTCAGCTTTCTGCATATGCACAAAACAAATTATACAAAGTAGTTGGCTCTTGTATTATTGGGATAGAGCTGATCAAATTGCCTCATCCAGAAGAATACCGACCTCACTTTGTAATTTATGCCTTATGGAAGAGTGATGTAAAAAAATGTTTGGATGCACCAGTTTTAATGAAGCAGCTTTATAACAGAAAGGGATTACAATTTGATATCCCTTACGAAAAGCATCCAACTCATTTTAATGACGCCATCGAATGTTTTAGAAAGCAAATTTCAGTTTCATTGATTGATGATATTACTTTGAAATCATTGTTTGAATTTGTGGATAGCCTATTTGGTGATATGTTGGTTAAATCAAATTCAGCAGAGCAGGCAAAACTATTTGAGCTTAAACTTTATACTGCTTTATATACAGGCAATCAATCCCAGGTTCAAAATGTTTTAAATCAAATAAAACAGACGAGTAAAAATTGGAATATGCAGATGGTTGAAATGTGGTATGGGGAATTTGATACTTGGCTACAGGGGTTACAAGAAAAGGGTAATTGCCAAGACGAGTTTTTAAAACAGATAGAAGCAAATAAGCAGGACAAAAAAATATCTCAGTTAAAGAGTTTTGAAATTATCACATAAAACAAAGCCAGGGAGGGGTTTTGTCGATTTAACAGTATCTATGTTCTTGAATTTTACAAGGTTGAAAGTAATCTAAAGAAGTTGTAAAAGCGACATGTAATTATGTAACCACAAATACGATAGCAATAGGGAAATCAGGCTTAAAAACTGTTGCAAAAGTGGCCGCTCAAACCACAAAAGGCGCCTTAAAAACTCCTGGAAACTCAAAAAAAGACGAACTAAAAACTAAAACAAATCGATAAATGAACAGGATAATTAAGGCTTTGCCGCAAAGATTTACTAAAATTATTAAAAAAAGTAGCTACAAAATTAGCAATGAATATAGGTACAAGTGTAATAGGCCTGGCTCTTGGGTATTTGGTCCCAGAGATTTGGTGTGGCGTTACATATTAGACTTAAAAGACGACACCGAAACGAATGAACGATAATCGAAATATACAGACAATAGCTCCATTTTTAGCAGACGACTTTGTTGACTTGGACGAACCAATATTTGACACAGATAAGTATTCCGTTTTCTTAGGCAACAACGCAAACCGACTTGGAGCATTTAAAAAATATTTGGTTTGCAAACTTCACGACAGTTGGATAATTAACGTAAATGAGAATATTGACAAGTTCAGATTAACACTTAACGACTATTCAACCCATGTATTTACTGACAAAATAATTGAGAGATATAATTTGCCCATTGACTCTGACAACATTTCATTTCCATTGGCAATTGAACTTGCTGGAAACATAAAAGTTGAATTCAACAAAGTTGACGATGACGGAAATCTTATTCAAATTAACCAAACACAAATAGACGAATATCTTTACGAACAAGTAACGCAAATAGACAAAGAAAAAATTGAAATCGTCTTTCACTTTTGGAAATCAAACATTAAGGATGACAAACCAGGAGAAAGAATTATAGTAATAGTAACCGCAAATGATTTGAGTATTAAAGAAAATCAAGACCAAGCTTGGGTAGAAGTTTTTGGGCGCAAGTTTGATGACCTTTATCAATATTTTAAGGAGCAATTTGATAGTGACAGATTTGTTTCTGACCAAAACGAATGTGGAAAACTGATTGACGAATTTGAACAGAATCAACTGATGAATGAATGAAAGCCGACCGCATAACAAGGTATTGCCAAAAGCGAGGCTGAACGGCTTCGATTGGATATTTGTGCAAGGTTCAACTTCTGTTCATCGGTTAAACTTTTGTACTAAAAATCCCCGCGCACGGCGGGGTAAAAACTCCGTTTAAACAAGTTTACAAAATGAATAGGATTGATAGAGAAGTGTAAATAGTCTCGAGAGCTACAAAGCATGCTGAGCCATTAACTCAATCAGAAATAAGAACGATAAGAAAATACATTGAGAGTCTGAAATGAGGAATAACGAAATAGAGTTAAAATCTCCCGTACTGCTTGATAGTTTGTTAACTATACAGGTTGATATTGGTAATTATATAGATCTGCACAATGATTATGATTGCCATTCAATTAGTTATGCAGATGTTTCAAAAGAATTGTATTTGAGGTTTGAATTTTGTGAAGATAAAGAAAAAAAGGTTGACTTGGTGTTTGAAGAAGTTGAGATAAATAAGATGTCCTTTAACCTTGGAGACTTGGAAGATGTAAAAACAATTGATAGTCTATATCGTGGGAAGTACGAGGTGCAAAGTGGGCTAAGAGAGTTTACTGATGACGGTAAATCTTATTATTATGTCGAATTCTGTAATGGGGTATCTTTTGAGTTATTTGCAAAAAAACTATTTGCAGTTTATTCTTAACCATTCTGTTTTCTCGGTTCCTGTTAAAAATAAAAGCCCAATCTTTCATCGGATTGGTCTGGGGGCGGTTTATCTCTATGAAAGTTTTACAGAATCAGGATCATCTTCAAAACCAATTGTTCTAAGTCAAAGCGATAATTAGAAAAATAAAGAAACAGGAACAATTTATGAGGTTGATGGCGAATATACAGTTTCTGGTGATCCTTATGTTGGTAGACATAATAAATCTATTCCTAGTGCTTTGGAGTTGCTACAACAAGAAAATCGAAAGATGGAAGAGATAGGACTAAAGCAAAAGTAATTGACACTTATGACCCCGATAATACTCAAGGAGGAAGATATAAAGAACAGAAAGCAATATATGATCGTGGGGTTGTTAATAAATTGGACAATAAGAGAAATGAATTTAATGAGAAAAAGTCGGAAGAATTTAATAAAAAGTATAAAGAATTACTTAATATTTCTCAATCTAACAAAAAAGAACGATGAAAATTAAATAATGACAGAAAATTCACCGTTAAACTAGATAAAATTGGGTCATTTACATGGGAGATTGGACCAGGACAATCAAAAGAAAGAATGTTCGTGATATCTCCAAACGGTAATATTGAAAAACTTCCATTGACGGAACACATTATTTCTTTTGCACCTAAATTGAGAAATTGGGAATTTTATTCAACAAAGCAAAAAAAAAATCATGTTATATATTTAATTTTAATTATAAGGGTGAAAAACTGAATGTAAATGCTAGTGAATGGGGGTATTATTTATTGCAGACTGATGTTAGCTATTACGACATAGTGTTAATTGCGAATAATATATCTTTCTTTGATATCGAAACCGAACATGTGCTTGGGGAAATTTTATTAGATAATATATTGGGGGAACTTATAAGAATCCAGACGTTTGAGTATGTGGATGTAAATTATAATTTTGAAGATAAATATTTAAATAATTTAACAAATATTAAGAAACTTGAAGATCACTTAAATAGTTTAAAATAATCTTAATAATATAAGACAAAAAAATCTAATTAGCAAATAACATGATTGCGTCATCAATACGTTCAATTTTGCAGGTGAACTGCCGAGCCATTTATCTTATTCTTAATATGCCCTATGCAAACATAACACAGAGGCTTTAGAATTACATGTGTTGGTGCATTAAGGAATACACTTATAAGGGCTGAAAGATCTCGGAGAGGCCTGAATGACACTCATGGTTTCAGAGTGTACTATTATGGTCTAGGAAGGCTTAATTCTTCAAATTAAAATTTTATTAAAAAACAAAATCCGATGAAAATCTCAATAAATATTGTAGCAATCTTGCTAATTGCTCTTCTAAAGTCGTGTGTTTGCGATTCCATCGATTTAGGTGAAAGGTATACTCTGCTTGAAGGCGACAAACGTGAGGATAGAGCTGTTGTCTATTGTACGGGCTACAATAACCAATGTTGCGTAAGCGGTCTGTATGTTATCCCCGCGATTGGCTGGCAGTACAATATGTATGTAGAAAAGGTGAAATCGAATAAGGATTGGATTATTGTCCAGACAATCGAAGTCGATAGTCGCAAAGAGGGATACTGGATAGCAAGCAAATCATTTGATCTGTCAATTGTCAATTGTGATTCAGTAAATTGCGATAGTCTGATTCAGTCGAATGTTAAAGGTCCATTAGATGTAAAGGCATTTGGCGACAAGCTAGCTGAACTTAAAATACGACTAAAGTTTTAGCAGATACCTCTTACTGTGCAGTCCAATCCGATAAAGATCGGGTTGTGCTATTTATAGACCATATTTCCTGCGGGCTTGTGTATCCCTAATGTAGGCGTCAATAAAGTCGTAGAGCGCCTGTTTCTTGTTCTCTTCGAGCTGTTCGAGTTCCTGGATACCAGGTGACAGATTTAGTATACCTCCTATAGTCATAGGAACCGACGATGCAGGAATATTTGCAACAAATATTTATTATGCATACGCAAGTGTTTATCTGATGCTAGCTCAATATTATGCTTTTTCTCATTCGGAGGCGATAGAAATTATTTCGGAAATAAATAAGAACAATCCATTTTATCGCTTTACCTAATTCAAACTTCCATGAATCTTAGTGCGGATCGCAACGTAGAAAGGGTATCTTCAAAACAGCATCGAGACCGACGAACACAATAGTGGTACATAAACAATACCATTATCCATTTGTAAGGACCAATGGTATTGTTACTGAAGGGATAAATAATTATCTTTATAATGGCAAGGAGAGACAGGCCGAGCTTGGAGACCAATTGGATTATGGAGCAAGGTTCTATGACTCGAAATATGACGATGGAATGTTGTGGATCCCCTGGTAGAGTATTTTGATGAAGGTTCGCCATATAATTATGGGATGAATTATCCAATAAGGTTTGTGGGTGCAGATGGGAAATCAGCATAAGATACTCTTCAAGGAGTTATAGAAACCGTTGTAAAAATAAGAATTAGATAAGTATCAAACTTAAGTTCAATAGCAAAAGTCAATCCTATAGGTTTTGCTGCTTGGACAGGTTGGCAAGCAGGCGATTTAATGGCAAAAAATATCCAAGGAATAACTGTTGGGCTAATATGGTTAGGTGCAGATCCATATAGTTTATATTCTCCAGATATAATGCCCGATAGATATAAAGTCAATATAGATAGACTGTAGACGATTTGGCGAACGATTCAGAAAAAATTAAAATCAGAAATCAGAAAAAGGATGTTCAATATAAACGAAAAGGAGGAATTAACCAAGCAAATAAAGATTATGATTCGCTAGGGGCTAAAACTCAAAGAACAATTCCAGATAAAGATGGTCGCGCTGGAAAACTATCAGATTGATTAAAAGATATATTTAAGAAATGGTAGTTCAAAAGATAATGCATCAACACTTGAGGTTGTTAATCCTGATGGATCAAAAATAAAATTTAGATATGAACGATAACTCGAAATTGAAGAAGTGGTACCCATTAGAAGTACCAATAAAAGAAATTTATTTTCAGAGTTTGATTGATGAGTCCGAGAAATTAATGCTTAAATTCTCATTGGAATCTGAGGAGAAGTATTTGGAGTTTAATTTTGGATATGGTGTAATATTTTATCAAAAATTGACAGAAACTGTTGCGCTAAAATTTTTAGACGATTATAGTCTTGAAATATTTCAAAATCCCTTTTTTTTACTAAATCAATCCGTCTATACGGATGAAATCATTATTAAAGGTAGTTATAATATAATTGATAATCAGGATTTTTTTAGTTTCGTTTTTAGGCATGATGATGGAATAATAATTATTATTGCAAGGGGATATCCGGAAGTGAAGTTAATAGATTTTTAATCAATAGGATGATGAATTGAGTGAGAAAAGGAAAAGTTAATTATGAAAAAAGGGATTAATGTATAATAAATGGTTTTGTTCATTATTTTTTTAATGATATTCAGATATCATTTGAAGAGATTCCCTGCATTGAATTAGATGTTAATTTTGCATTAGGGATTCATTCTAAATATACTAGAGAACAAAAACTGGTTGCTATCGGGTTATCTACATACGGAATGCAAAGTACCAATAGGGAAGGTTCAGCATTGAATAAGCAAATAAATACAGAAGGCGAATTTTTCTCATAGTAAGATGTATGATAATTGTGCAATTAATGGAGGTGGTCGACCATGAACCTGAATTAATTAAAAGATACTATGATGGTGACCGAAGTACTGGAGAGAAGCCAGGTCATCAAATGTCACCAGAGGAAAGAAAAGCTAGTGCAAATGATAGAACGAGGATGAAAAATCAAGATAGAGCTGAATCTAACAGTCAAGGTGGTAAAGCAAAAAAATATTCAATGGATCAAAAGAAGAAATATGAATTATAGTGCTGAAGATTATAAGAGTAAAATTATAAGTCATTACTCAAGTGTTTGGAATGGAGACTTTCAAGAAAGGAAATGGTTAAACGGACCAATCATGCAAACTGTACCACACTTTTCTATACTAGAATATAAGCCTTATTCATCTAGAGAAATGTGGATGTATGCTACTTGTGGCATGTCTACTCATACGCATAAATCCCCCATTGAGTTGCATATATTTTCATCTATACAAGATGATTCAATTATTGAACTTCTCAGCGTTATTTGTTATTATCATAATGTAGAGTCTAATCTTGATTTGGGGCATACTGTGAATTTGGGCCGTTCCTGGCAAGGCTCTTCTGAATTATCATTTGGATTGCTTTCTCTGCCATATTTAGATGGACCAAATTTGGAGATTATGCGTTGTAAGAACAAGGATATTCATTTTTATTGGCTTATACCAGTAACAAAAGCAGAAGTAGAATATAAAAAAGTGTTTGGTTTGGAGGCATTAGAAGTTAAATTCGATGCTAATGAATTCGATTATCTGAATCCTAATAGAAGAAGTGTTGTTTAGGTAACGAGAGTGAAATTCGGGTCATTCTGGTACTTTATTGCTTATCTGATAGATTGCATAAGTGTTTATGCAGCCTAACCAAATTATTATACATTTACTTAAATTTTGATAATAAATTATTTGTTAATTTTTAGAAATCAGAAAGGATGGATAGCAACTGTTAAATTCGCCTTGCATTGATTTAAAGTTCCATATTCGAGTAAGGACGGGATTAATCCAGATGATGTAGAAAATTGAAAAACCTATAACGATTTACCATTCCGAGAAGGATATCCCTTCCTTTTGTAGTCAAAGAGAAATAGATTAGCTAATTAATATAACTTATTAAAAATCATATTGACTATTTTGACATTTATTTATTCATTTTTAGAATCAAGATCCCAAAATGTTTTATTGCCGAAGTCTCAATATACCTGGAGTGCGTCCCAGGGTCCAAAAGAATTCAATGGGAAGCTTCAATTTTCATTTGTAAATGAAATAATGGATTCCCGAATTTTGGAACTCTATTGTCTGGAGAGTGCCTATTTAGATGCTCAAGATGGTGGTGTTTTCCAATTATATTTTCCCTATTCAACAAGTTTTGGGGGCCTGTATAATAATCAAGGGGGGTCAGAATGGCAAACCTTTTTCACTTCTGCCAACTCCAATAATTCAACATCTGATTGGAAAGCAAAGAATATGATTATATTTGATAAGGTTGGAATTGGTGTTGAGAATCTGTTAGAAAAACTTGCTGTTAAAGGCAATATTCGAGCACAAGAAATCAAAGTGAAGGCTACCAATTGGCCAGATTATGTTTTCAAGAAAGATTACCCTCTTTTGTCTTTAAAAGAAATTGAAAAATTCATTGACGAACACAGTGATTTGGTTGATGTTCCAAAACCAGAATAATTACCGAAAAAGAATAATTAATATGGAATTAATAGATTGGGTATCAAAATGGTATATTGATAATTCCGATGGAGATTGGGAACATACATCTGGTGTTTTAATAGAAACATTAGATAATCCTGGTTGGTCTATTAAAATTGATTTGATTAGTACTCCATTGGAAGGTAAACAGCTTGCTGAAGTATTAGTAAATAAGTCTGAAAACGATTGGATCAAATTTTGTTCAGACGGGAAGCGTTTTATAGGCTATGGTGATGCTAGTAAACTCAAGTACCTAATAGAGAGTTTTAAGTCTTTTAGTCAATTATAGAAATGATTACACAAATAAAGCCCTCGATTGAGGGCTTTGTTGTTTTACTATGAATATGCTTTACCTGTTTTGGCATCGCGAATAATTGCATTGGTCATGTCCAGGAGTCAATCTTTAATGGATGGTTCGAGTTCTTCGATCTCATCGATAAGTTTGAGTGTCTACTTGTTAAAACCTGTTTTTTTACCTTCTCCAGCCAGTTAATCTTTGTCATGGATTTTGTTAACTTGAATAAGGAAACCAATCGATGGAAGATTGTTTTTTTTAATAAAACTTGGAAATAGTTATCTAGATTTGAGTAAACATGAATAACACATTCAAGCAAATTTTTGCGATTATTATCGTTTATTTTATTATTTCATGTGAAAATTCCAATATTTACAAACTAAAACTTTTACAAAGGCGGCTGGAAAGATTTTGTTGACTACGAGCGCAATAACAGGTGCGACATGGGATTTGGCTTGGGCAGATCCGGACCCTGTTGCTAAAACTATTCTGACTATTGGCACTGCTCTTAATAGTGCTTATTGCAAACAAGATTTATAATTACAATAATAGACATGCTGTCAATTCTAATAAACACGAGAAAGGGGAGAAATTACCAACACCCGACACTGAAATAGAAAAGATTAAGAAAAAACGAAGAGATCAAGGATGGAAGAATAAGGAAATGAGTGAGATATATCAGAAAAGCCATTCCTCTCATGGCAATAAAAAGAACGAAGGGAATCAGTGGAAAGTCTGGCTTAAAGGTACCTCTGATTTTGGCCCGAACTCTAAAAAATCGGGAGAAAGGACTACTCTTGATCAAAAAGGAATTGTAGTTGGAAATTAATAAGAATATGAAATTCGAAGAATTATATAAAAAATCCATGGAACTATGGCCAGAGGTAATTGATATCTCTGATGGAGAAATAACTGGAAATGGAGTTTTGTTTAAGAACTTGTCTTTAATTTGGAATGAGGTCGAAATTATATCAAAATTAAAAGGTGAATGGTATGATTTAATGGCTTGGATAGTTTTTGGAAATCTTCATGATATAGCCAAACATCAGTTTCACGAAGGCAGAAATAAGATAAAAAAAACAGAACTGAACATAGATAAAATCAAACAGGATCTTATAGAAAATCTACAAGAAGATGATTATGGAGATATGTTAAATGACTTTATAAAGCTTAATCCAACTTTTAAAACTTAAAGCTCAATAAGCCTGGTAACTTTTTTACAATTGCTGGGTTTTGTGCTCAGGAAAGGCAAAATAGAAGACACCAAAAGGAATTAATTCAACGATTAACAAAGGTGCAAGGGGGAGTTGCCGTAGGAGGAGTTCGTGAAGTGGCCAAACGGAAAATCGATAAGAAAATAAATTAACAAGGTTATATGAGCAAAAAGAATGGGAATGAAGATACACCACTTTTTAAAATATCAAACTGATATTTACATATTAAAACCTGGAAAGTTCATTTAGGAACGGTATTGATACTGCTATTAGTAGGGTAATTTATTTATGGAACAACCGAAACAATTGAGGATTATCGCCTAGCTAATAATAGTAAACTTACCAAAGGTCTAGTAACTTCCAGGAAGAAAGTAGGGGCGAAAGGGACTTTAAGTATTGATTATAAGTTTCACGTAGATAATGTAGAATATACAGGGGAAACCACAAATGAAAGGTATGAAACTGGTGATAGCTTATACGTTATATACTTGCAAAAAGAGCCTACAATCAATTGATCACATTTAAGAGGTACTTTGCAATCATTACCTGCAAGATCAACATTAAGAAGTATAGTCCCAACCATATATTCTAAATAACTAATAATTATGAAATTGAATATTTTATTGACATTATTGAGCGGATTTATCTTCTCTTGTTCTGTAAGCAAAAAGTTTGCTAGCAGTGATTTGATTGGTAGTTTTTATGGTGTGTCTAATGGTTCTATGCCAAATACATCAATCCAATATTCTTTGGAATTAAAAACAGATAATGCGTTTACACTTAAAATACAAGGACACGATTATCGACCAGAATGTATTGGAGTATGGGAACATAAAGATGATACTATATTTTTAAAATGTAACGAAGTAAAAGACATTGGCATTATGCTCTCCAATGGTTACATGAACCAACGAGAATTTAAGGGTGTGATAAAAAAAAGAAATAAATTAAAACTCGATAATGTTGTTTTAAAGAGAAAACAAAAAAAACAAATATCCCAAGCTGTAAGCCAGGGATATTTGTTTTATCCAAACACCTGTTTGGTAGTTACATTTTGCAGTTATCCGTCAATGGCATAACGAACGATGTGATGGAGACGATTTAGAAGGATGATAATTATCCATTTGGTAAGCAGCGATCTTTTGCATTTGGGGCCGATAATAAGTATCTTACGATGGTAAGAAGAAGCAGGATGAGTTAGGTGGTGGTATCCAATACGATTACGGGGCTTGGCTCTATATTGTGGGGGCTAAGACGTTGGAACATGGTGGGTCCGTTTGCGGAGGAAATGCGGAGACATGGGTTCAAGATTGGGCAGTTACGGCTCTCACGGGCAAAGGAGTTCAAGATGCTATTCCTGGTTAATCAGAGAATGCAACCAGAAAAGGCGGAGGTTTAGGGTAAATCCAGTAGCACCTTCCTTGATTGTTTTGGAAAACCGATTGGTTCCTAAATTCGGTGATGTTGGAGGAGGAGCTAGGGCATGGACATCTGGATTCGAAGTCGTTGAGATGGACGATCGGGTTGTTCAGGGTGCTTTGAGAACTAATTATAAGTTGCCGCGAAAGGCCTATTGTATTGAATGCTTGGAACCAGAGGAGTGGGTGCAGCAGGTCGTGCGGTACCTTATGCCGGATGGGAAATCACTATTACAGAATTAAGTTATGAGCTTGGTTAACATTATGATCCAAGTAAATGGTATGGAAAGGATGATAAAAAATGGTTCAAATAATGAATACGAGGCTGATTAATTTATTGGAAGAGTATAATTCCACTGATATGGTTCTCGACGAAAACGTGAGACTATACCATGATCTAAATATCTATGGCGATGATGCAATTGAATTGTTGAATTGTTTCGAAGAGCAGTTTAAAGTAGATCTTTCCAAGTTCCGTTTTAACGATTACTTTCCTAGTGAAGGCGATCGGATATTACCAAGTCTTTTTCGTTTAATAATGTATAAAAAGAAGAAGGAATATAAGCCACTTACTTTGTTTGATCTAAATAAGGCCATTGATATAGGTTATTTGGAATAAGAGGAATAAAGGACGTTCTGTATAGGTCTCTTAGTATCTCATCTGCATCTTGTTCTTGACGAGGAATGCGTCGAATGGTGCGATCACGTGCTATTTTTCGCCTTTGTCAAGCTGTTTATCGTGTATCCTATTCCACCTTCGGCGGTTGAAAGCCAAGCTGCTGGGTCTCACCTGCGAGATAGTCGAGGGTTATACCCAGTGCCAAAGTGATCTTCTTTGCCGCTTCGATAAAGGAAACAGTCGCACTGGAACTTGCCCATCATCCCTGGGAAATTGGGGAGCTGAGGGAACAAGGAAAGTGTAACATGGAGATAGTAATGAAGTTTCAGAGTTTATCATTAGCAATATGGCGGGAGAAGTAGGGAAAGTTTATGATAAGGCAATACAAGAAAAAATAAAAATACTACAAAATGAACGATAATAATCTTTTTCGACTGCTGTTTGGTCTCGCCTTTGTGATAGTTTCAAGTTTACAGCTTTTTTTCTTTTTTAGAAGAATTAGGAGGAGATCAGATGATAGTCGCTCTTTGTCACTAAGTAAACTTCAGGTCATTTTATCTCTAATATTGGGTATAACATTTGGCCTCTTTTTAATCTTTTATAATATGTTTTAAAGAAAAGTTAGTGCAGAATTTATAATAAACCAAATCTGTTCAATTGAGAGTCCCCAGAAGTTTAGACAACCCTATAATTCATCTGGTATAGATGAGCTTGATATTACTGGATATATCTCCAAAAATTTTCCATGTTACCTACTGTTAATATCCCCTGCAGGTACGCTCTATAAAATAAATGTTAAGGACGAGAACTGGGTATCCTCTGTCGGTAGAGGAGATACTGTTGATGAATATAAGAACTTTCAAGACCGTGTGGTGCTCAAGGGGTGTGGAATAACTCTAGTAAGTTTCTGGATACGTATTGTATTTACGATGATTTCGGGGACCTTACGCTACGTAATCCTCTGGGGATCAAAGGAACCTCATTAAAGGATATCAATACAAACTTTGGAAAACTGATCTACGCCTACCGCTATGATGAAAGGCGAAGATTGGTAGAGAAGAAGATACCAGGCAAGGGATGGGAGTACATCGTATACAATAAGAATGACCAAGCCATTCTGAGCCAAGATGCCCTGCAGCGAAGCAGAATGGAATGGATTTTTACGAAATACTATGCCTTCGGCAGAGTTTCCACCTCTGGTTTGCACGTTAATACAGTGCAGGTATCCCGGGTACAGATGCAAACACTTGTCAATGGCCACACTGGACCTTTGTGAGAGAAGCGGAGTGTAACAGATTATACAACTACCCTTCAACCAACAGGAATAACCAAATCTACAAAAACAAGAACCCTTTTGACGGGATCGTTGGTATACTAGGACCCTCTTGAGGGAAGAGATTCACTACTGACGATCAATTACTATGATGATCGCGCCAGGCTGATTAAATCGGCCTCCCAGAACCATCTTAATGGTACCGATGTGGTGACCAATACATACAGTTTCCCGGGAGAACTGCTAAGCAGCACGCATGTGCATAAGCCATCTGTCAGCGGGCCGACAACTACTTTACTGACCAAGAATAAATATGACCATGTGGGTAGGCTGTTGCAGACGATCAAGAAGATGAACAATCAGACCGAGGTGGTCCTGAGCAGCAATGAATACAATCAGATTGGACAGTTGAAGCGCAAGAGTCTCCACAATGAGATCGATAATAGCAATTTCATGACTTATGTGGTCTATGATGCTAATGGCAGTGCAACCAAGGATCGAACAGGGATGACCTTTAGCTATAATCATTTGAACCTTCCAAGAACGGAAAGCAAGTCAGGCACTTCTGTTACCTATGTTTATGATGTGATGGGCACAAAGCTTCAGAAGAGATCGACGATCAATGGAATAGCGACAACACGGGATTATGTTGCAGGCATTGAATACAAGAAGGAGGGTACAGGAGCTCAGGTTATCGAGCGGATTGCAACGGAGGAAGTATACCTTCAGAACAACAGCGGAACCTACGTGTTCCACTATAATCTAACGGATCACCTTGGCAACGTGCGGACAGTGATTAAGAAGGGGTCCTAGCCGACGACCACAATAGTGGTGCAGAAACAAAACTATTATCCATTCAGAAAGACCAAGGGTATTGTTACTTGCGGGATAAATAACTATTTTTACAATGGTAAGGAGAGACAGGCTGAGCTTGGAGATCAGTTGGATTACGGGGCAAGGTTCTATGATGCGGAGACAGGAAGGTGGAACGTGATCGATCCACTGGTGGATAATCACTATAACGTTAACACTTTTGCATACGTATTGAATGATCCTTTAAAATATATAGATCCATTGGGTCTTGATACCATTGCGGCCACAGATAAGCTGCCAAATAATTATAATCCACAAAAGGATGTTTTAGCGATTGAAGAAGTAGTAATAACAGGTTAAGTAAGTGAAGAAGAAAGAAGAAACTTCTCTACCTGCTTATTCTAAAGCTTTAACAATTGGGATGGCAACTGGGACAATTGGAGTAATGATAGACGGTCCTTTACCATATGCAGATGTAACACTAGGTCCGGTTGCATTTTCCACTGCATATTTAGCTATTAAAAGAGACGAATTAGATGTGTCACCAGCAACCATTTCTACGACATCTTATGGGACCTTATCTCTTTCTGAAATTATAGATGGGATGGTTAATAGTAAAGGAGAACGGAATAAGACTATAAGTGCAATAAACAACCCGTATAAAAAATTATGGCCCGATCCAAACAATCCCGGTAACCTATTAGAAAAAGATAGCCATACAGGTAGAACAAAGTCAAAATTGGCACCGGAAGGTTTTTGGGAGTGGTGGAATTCAAAAAAATAAATTATGAAAGGAAGTAAACTTTTACAAGAAGCTCTAAAGTTACTTGATAAAATCAGCGAATACCCAAATCAACTTTCTTCTGAGGAAAAGCATAATGTGTATCGAAATTATTTTGAACTAATTCGTCGATCTGCTTATGCGGGAAATCCTGAAGGTCAATTCAGATATGCTCAAACCTTTGATTCGATGAGTTTCTTGGGGGTAAATAATCCTCTTTATAATGTTAAAAAGTGCATATTTTGGTACTCAAAAGCTGCTGTAGCTGGGTTTGCTGAAGCAAGTAATAACTTGGCAGATTTTTATGAACGAGGAGTTGGCGTAAAAAAAAATCTTGGTATAAGTTATAGCTTATACAAGAAAGCTGCCGAATTAGGCTCATCTAATGGAAAAAAAAATTTAAAAATATTTGAACGAGATATAAAGAAAGGAAAAATAATTCTCCCTATGACGTAAATATAAATTTACTTTATTGTTATTTTAATATGTCAGATATTAGTTTGAGCCTGTTCAGCTACAGCTATGATGTGAACGGCAATTCGACAACGGACCGGATGGGAACAGCCTTTACCTATAGCCACTTGAACTTGCCAAAGACAGCTACCAGGACAGGGGTCTCGGTATCCTACCAGTATGATGCTGTGGGTACTAAACTTCAGAAGTTCTCGAATGTCAATGGTATCCAGACGACCCGCGACTATGTCCGTGGTATTGAATACAAGAAGGAGGGAACATGTACTCAGGTCATTGATCTGATCGCAACGGAAGAGGGATACCTGCAGAACAGCAACGGAACCTATGTGTTCCATTACAATCTGACGGACCATCTGGGGAATGTACGAGCTGTGATCAGGAAGGGATCGACGGATACGACCTCTGCGATCGTGCAGAAACAGGATTATTATAAAGATCCGATCCCGGATTACATATTAAGAGAAATCAAAAAGAAATACCCAAAAAACTGGGAAGGGTACGCCAGAAAGTACTAATAAAATGCCAGCAAAGCCCATCAGGAAAGGTTGGGCTTTGCTGCTTATCTAATAGGCTGTATATATACGCTTAGTTACATATAGGATATCGTGTTGCCTAAATCAAAGCACTTGTGGGATAAAAGAACTGCTATAAACCAAATCAGTTTTAGTCTGAATGTTGATGTATCAGGAACGGAACTTTACAAAAGCAGGATATTATTTAAAATTTTTGAGGAATCAATAGACACCGAGAAGTTTAACCTTTTGACTATTAGCTTGCCCAATTTTGACAGATGCTTTTTTGAGGTTGAGCCTTATAATCAGTAATTGATTTATATCAAAGGTAAAAATCAGTTAAATGTTCCAAACAGAACAAATGTAGCAGTTATTTATGATAGGAATACAATGACTCAAGAAGAGCTTACAGGAAAGCTATTCAAAATGTACTAAAAAATTAAAGATTATGAAAAAGTGTGTGTTTTGGGTTTTATGCCTATTTGTATATCAGTTTTCTATGGCACAAGAAAATAGAAAGAATTTTGATTTTATAATTAGTGTTGATGAGGAAATTGCAACATCATTATCAAGACCTTTAATTATAGCTAAACAAGGTACGAATGTTTTAAAAAGAATAGAAGTAAGCTACCACGCTGGAAATCTATCATTGAGTTCAAAAGACTATAATATGATTTTTTCAGAACAAGAAATTACCTTATTTCTTCAATTTGATTATTACCAATATTCATCTAAAGGGAAACAGGAAACTTATAATTACGAAATTGAAATAGGAAAGAATTGGTTTGAACAGACCTTTGTTATTCTTAAAATTTACAATTTGGACAAAAAGAAGTATAGGAAAAGATTAGAACCCTTATCAAAAGACAAAAATTATACTTTTGATTTAGAAACTTCACAAGGACAAATGATAAGAATTAGAGAAAGATAATATAAAAGCACTCCAAAATTTCAGGCTTTTTTCCGTCCTGTTATGCTCCGCAGAACTAAAAAACCGTCCAAATGGAAGCGGATAGGACATTCAAATCTTGTTTCTGTTTCTCAGTCATATAGATAAAGTTATTAATCCTTCTTCTATTTTTCTGCAATATGTATTTACACAAAGGTTAACTGTTGACACACTGTAGATTCCCATGGTTTCAACGACATCAATAGCACTCTCCCCGATAAAAAGGACTCGTACTATTGCCTCTTTTTTCATATATTCATTGTACCGTCTTTGCGTTAGTAAATTTTGGATGTGTTCATTTATTTGAAATAAATTTATTCCAAAAACTGTAAACCTATATTAGGATAAGCCATGGTATAAAACTATCCAATAATTCGCAACAGAGGGGTATTATGAGCTTTCACTATACAAGCAGGACTGGATAAGAATTAAAACTGGTGAAATATATAAAAAGAGTCATACATCCTATGGGAATAAAAATAATGAAGGAAATCAATGGAAAGCATGACCAAAAGGAACTATGGGTAATAATTCCAAAAAGTCAGGAGGAAGGACCACAATAGATCAAAATGGTAAAGTAATTGGGAATTAAAATGGAATTTGAAAAAATATATAAAGATGTTTTGGAATATTATCCAAGTTTTATAGATATTTCAGATGGGAAAATGGAAACTGAGACAGCTGGTTTTGATTCTCGTAATTTAATATCAAGTTATGAGAAAGCAGACGAGATTGCTTCCTCGGCAGGAGATTGGGAAGATTTAATTACTTGGATTATTTTTCAAGTATTGCACGAAACAGCTATAATCCAATTCGCTAAAAATGAGTATGTTCTTAAAAAAGAAATTAATAAAAGTCGTTTTAGAGAGTTTTTAATTAAAAATTTGAAAACTGAAGGATATGAAGATATGTACTTTGACTTCCTGAGATATGAAAAAATACACGGTGATTTTAAATAATAGTAATTGCAACAGGGCAAATACAAACGGAATTTAGACGACGAAAAAAAGAGCTAGAATGGTAAGTAAATTTCAGTATATTTCAAGAGATTTTGATAATCTCATTACTTACACTTAATGCCAACTTTAATAACATTTAATCAGATAATGGAAGATTTTTAAACTTATTTTTTCGAATAATATTTGTATTTTTTTAAACTTTAAATAGTTTAAAATCAATGTTTAACACTTTTTGTGTCGTGCAAATAGAATCGTTGTGTTTCGATTTTTTTTTTATTTGAAGCTCAATTAGGTGCAGTTTGTGGCTCATTTAAGAGGATAATTGACCTGTATATCTATTTTTTATGACCCAAATCTAATTGCCAATTGTTTTATAGCTCATTCTTATTGATTTTATGGCTCATTTTTTCAATTAAATGAGCTATATTTACTTATCAAATGAGCTATAAGAATGAAAGAAGAGATTATATTAGATTATATTAGGAAGAATCCGTTAACTTCTTCAAAGGATATTCATCTTGGACTACAAGAATCTTTTAGTTATGCGACCGTTAAGCGTTGTTTAAAGAAGCTGTATGATAAGGGACTTATTGTTAGTGACGGTAAGAGAAAAGGTACAAACTATGCCCTGAGTACACCTTATGATCTTTTCTATCCTTTAGATATCAATGAGTATTTTAAAAATGAGCAGGATCAAAGAGAGATAAAAGATGCGTTTGATTTTGGCATTTTAGATGTTTTGGCTGATGTTAGTTTATTCACTCCTGAAGAGGATAAGTATCTAAATAGCTTACACGAGAAGTTTTTAGAAAATATTTCAAAATTATCTCCTTCAGCATACAATAAAGAATTAGAGCGTTTGGCTATTGATTTCAGTTGGAAATCTTCTCAAATCGAGGGGAATACTTATTCGTTATTGGAAACGGAGCGGTTGCTCAAAGAAAAAGAAACAGCATCTGGTAAGCCGAAAGATGATGCAGCAATGTTGCTTAATCATAAGGAGGCATTAAATTTCATCATTGAACATCCCGATTATGTTGTTCCCTTAAACATAAGAAGTATTGAAGATATCCATAGCATCTTGATCAAGGATTTAGACGTAGACCGAAATATTAGGCAAAATAGAGTTGGTATTTTAGGTACAAACTATGTCCCTTTAGATAACGAATATCAGATTCGAGAAGCCTTGGAAGCGATGTGTAATTTGATTAATAAAAAGCAAAATCCTTTGGAGAAATCTTTGTTGTCACTTGCCTTGCTTTCATACATTCAAGCATTTGTTGATGGGAATAAGAGAACGGCTAGAATTGTAAGTAATGCTATTTTAATTGCTGAGGGTTATTGTCCAATTTCTTTTCGGACTGTAGATTCTATTGAATACAAAGAGGCTATGCTTATCTTTTATGAGCTAAATAATATTAGTGCGTTTAAACGTATCTTTATTTCTCAATTCGAGTTTGCCGTAAAGACTTATTTTTAATAATTGTACTTGATTTGTGCCTTGTATGAATTAACTGTCTATAAATCAGTTGTAATTACTTTTTGTATCGGCTCAATTTGGTGGTTTCCAGGATATGTCCGTTCATGTCAATATCCAACCTGAATTCATGGACCAAAGATTCGGAGATTGCTTCAAAATATTTAGGTGATTGCCAATAACCGGAAACCACGATGAGAAACTCCGTATTCGTAGATATTTTGTTCTGGATATCTTCTATCTTTTTGTGTATTTCCGCATCGAATTCAAATGCTCTCTCGATCAAAAAAAATACTGAATTGTACTGAATCTGAGACAAGATATCTGCCAAAAGCATATTGGAACATCTGATTTCCCAATACGCCACGTAACATTACTATTATCATCGTATATGGAAGTTTTATTGAATCGGAATTGTCTTTAATCAGTCTTGAAACATTCGAGATGACTTTCGAAAAAGTATGGTGTCCTCCCTCAATTTTATGAGGCTATTTTTTGTGCTCTCTAAGTCATATTTTCCTACCCCAGACGAATCTAGACCAAAATTTGGGGCCATGATAAATTTGTTGCTCGTAATTAATGACAGCATCACGTCAAATGTATAAACAAATTCATATTCCAATGTGGCAATCATATCTTCAAATATTTCCCTAAAGAGAACAAAAATGGAGTTTTTCCAATGGTATGGACGCAAAATAGCCCCTGTTTCAGATAAATTGCATCCCTGTACCTTTCAATCGGCCCCAAAAGCAATTTTGCTCCCAACGTATACGCGTTTTGAATATGATCAGTGGGTTCTCCAAAAGAATACGATTCGTTAAATTGAAAGGAACTTTTCGAGACAATAACAAAATCTTCCTCGTTGTCCATAGACCTCCTGCAGATGTCAACAAGAGCCCCCATCTTTCTATATGTGGGAAATCCGTGCATTTTGAACTCTTGCCTTGACCCGAATTGTTCCTCGATATTTTTCCTCTCCTTTTCGGGATCAAAAGAGCCAAAGTTCATAATATAAGTTGAGGTACCGGAAGATTCATTAGAACCAGTTGTTTTCATGATCATTTGTTTTCGTGGAACAGTTGTTTAAAATGTTGCATTATCTTTTTGTTCATGCCGATCCTTTTTTCGGAATGGACGAACAATTGGCTGACGTAACCCTCTTCGCTTTTCGTCGGGGTGGAGTCCGAATAACCAAATTCGGCCTGATGGGAAATAAAAGGATAGATGACAGCCTTTTTTTAGCTAGTTTTGAAAAATTGATATCTTCGGTGCCTTTTGAAGTGTCCAGTCCTGCCTTTAATCTATCAAAAAATCGTCTGTAAATGATTACAAATTGGGTTGCATTGAAAGTATTGATATGAAAAAGGGATTCGGATAATTTGATTGCGTCATCGAACCAAGATATTCCTCCGAGCAGGACGTCCTTGCAGTTCATCGGCCCGTTGAATATTGTAGAAAAACTGTTCGAGGTCATAATGGACCGTAAACTGATGATCATCTTCAACCAAAAGGATAAGATCGTCACTTTCCTCGATCCTGTTCCTTACAATTTCAGTAATAGTCGACCACAAGCCACTACTCCCTTTAACATCTTCGATAGCTGGAATTACATTTATAACAAAATCACTTCTTCCAATAAATTAATTGAGAATGTGAGCTTTTCAATCGGTTCTCTTTTCGAGATTTATTATGAAGGTTTTAATTTTCATTTCCAATTGTCTTTATTATACTTTTCTGTCATTATTGATTCTAGCTCTTTAACGACTTCTTCGAGCGCTTTGACGGATACACCCCTATAGAGGACAAGTCCTTCCGGGGAAATCAAGAATGTTGCCGGGAAGAATTGTATCTCAATGTCTTTGAGGAAAACGGAACCAGTTCCTTCTGAATCCAGATAGTACTGTGGCCAGGTTAAACCGTTTTCTGTGATTATAGTCTGGATCTTTTCAATGTTTTCAGGCTTGTCAATGGCCAGGCTAACAACCCGAACTTTTTCGGAAGGAAACTTCTTGCTGACCGATAGAAGTTCGGGCATTGCCGAAATACAGGGGCCGCACCAACTCGCCCACAGGTCCAGAATCAGATAACGGTTCCCGTCTGCTTGGATAGTTTTGATTTTTTTTCCATTGGCCAAGTCAATGAATGAACTTGAAGGTAATTTTCTCCCAATTTGGCCATTCTCTGGAGGAGCATCCCTCAAATAGGTAAAGCTGATCCTGTCTTTGACCCTGTCAGGAACTTTAAAGAGACCAAGGCCGATACGTACCGGATCGTCCGAAACGGATTGATAGGTATAACTTGATGATTTTCCATCAGAAGACAGCTCCTCTACCACTAGGGAATATTCCTGATCAAACGGATAGAGGTTATAGGTAGGGTCTGATATCCTTACTCTGTAGGTCTTTCCCCTATAATCCAGTTTTCCTTCTTTGTATGAGATCTTCATCAGCTGGATTTCGCATAACTTTTTTAAAGTATCTTTATCACTGATTCCCGGAATACCGCTATAACCTTGTGGAGGTCTGACCACATTGAGTTCAAAGGACAGGATGGTATCCCGTATTTTGTTCCCATCAAAATATGAAATATCACAGGTTAAAGGTATGTAATCGGATTCAAATTTCTCTTTATCCGCATTTTTCTTAAACGTATGCCATTCTTCATCCAACAAGTCACTGTTGTTGTTTTTATCGACAGCAACGTGTATCATGCTGTCCTTTCCGATACCAACGAATGCCAGTACGTTGTTTTTAGGGATTCCGTCGATATAGATCAATCTATTATCGATCTTTTCGCCAATCTCGGACAGGTAATCCAATCCAACCCTTTCGACTGCTGCCTGATCTGAATTGAATGAGAAGCTATATAGCTGCCAAAGATCAAATCTACTTGAATCGAGCCCATCAATCTTATGATATCCTTTGGATGGGTATGCCTTAATGATAGTCCTTCCATTTTCAGCTCCCGTCCTCTGATGAAGTTGAACCTGTATCACCTGGCCGGAACAACGGGTTCCATAAGTAAAAGCGATCAAAAACGAAATCCAGATAATTTTTATCCTCATAATTCCAAAATTTTTCAAACCAATGGTTAGGTGCTATAAGATTGGAAACACCTCGATTTTGTTCCATGACAGGTTGTGGAACCACTTGGTTGACCTTCTGCATCCAGACATTCCACTCCTTGGTTATCTACGGCCCTACAATCATGAAGGCATCCTATCATTATTTGATAAGTACTTTCATCAGGACAGGGACAGGTAGCTATACAGATTGAATTGGGTGGAGTTGTTCCGGATCCAGAACCTTTTCCAGATCCAGACCCAGATCCAAACCCAAAAAAGATTTCCTGCATCTCCTCTCGATTAAGAATTTCATCGAATGAAATTTCTTTTAACCTTTGCTTTTTCATACTTGTTATTTGGTTTATAGTTCGAAAAAATTATTCAATAAAGAATCTATGTTATAGAACCTTGACTTCCTTTTGAACCCTTAATTTTTTAAATCTTCTCGATGTATTGTTGTTCTTATTTATTCCATTCTGAATATGTTGTTTTGGATAATTAGTAACCCCACATCCTTTGTTTGAAAAGAATTTAGCTCCAAGGACGTAGGAGCCGTCAGTTGAATACTTTCGATAGTTCCAATTCGGTACAACATCTGTTTCTATTCGGTAACTATTTCCTTTGATTGTTATACACTTATCATTTCATACAATTTCATTACGCCCAAATTTTTCTATTAAAGCATTTTCTATAATCGTTTTTAAATTCTGTAAACGTGTATGAAATAGGTGTTATTCCAACGTCCTCTTTGGTTTTTTCTGTAGGTAAGTCGTAGTAAAAACCGCCTGTATACTGAACGTTAATATCTATATCACTATTTAGACGAACGTTTGTGTTATTGGCATAAGATCCCTGTCCAAACGTCTCTGAAGATTTATGTTTAAGCTTTTCATTATAGCTAATTGCTTCTCTAACCATTCTTTCCGAATTTTCAAGTTTAGTCTGTTCGCTTTCACTTGGTGACTTTGTCCAATTAGTTAGAGTTAGTTCATTAAATTTTGACATTTAGAGTATTTGGTTTAAATTGTTAGTAATAATTGTATTGGCAAACTAATATACAAAATCTTTTACCAATCCCTTTCTATTGAGGATTTACCGTGCAAATCCTTTAAATTATACAAGTGAATTGTATAGTGATAATTAAAAAACACATAAATCATAAATAGTGAAACAACACTAACTAATCAAAAGAAATGCTAAGCCTGGGAAGATATCTCGCAATACTATCAGGATATACCAAGATTTAAGTTGTCAGCTATTTTCTCATATCCTTTTTTGTAGCCCCGTGAAAATATTGCTTTCCTTCTTTTGCTCCATCTCAAACGTCAGTAACGCCTTGAATTTTAACTGTGGCGTTTTTCTCGAGACGGATTAGTTTTTTACAAACTTTCCTGAAAGTTCTATTCCATCGTCTTTTATCTTGCTTTTCTGTCTCAGCTGTAGTGATTCCGAATATTTTACTTTTTCTTACTGATCCTGACATAATTATTGTGTTTGATGTAAATATAGGATGTGAAATATATTGACAAACTAAAACTTTTACAAGGTAGATGGGCAATTGATTTACATTATGAGCAACTGAGAATAAAAAATATCTCGGAAGATTCACAGATCAATTTGTATCCTATCCGTTCGATTGATGGAATAACCAATAATGGACTTCATTTTACCAATGATTCTTGTGGCTATTACATAAATTCTTATGAAAGTAGTCGAACTATAAAAACAGAAGCCCGCTAATTCCGGGCTTTTTTATTGAATAGCTTTTAGCTTCACGTTATTAATCATTGCATCGAGGGCGTAGAGAATACTTTGTTTGTCCTGTTCTAATTAGGCCTATAACAATTGGTTTAGTGAAACTAATTTACAACTTATTCCTCTAACCCTCGTGGTGGCCTTGCCTGTTTTGATTTACATCTTTTGAATTATGTAAGAAGGAAATAGCAGAATTAAAGTTAAATAATATTAACGATTTTAATGTTCGAAAATAAAGGAAATTAGTTGTATAATTGAAGTCCTAACTAACTTAGAATCTTTGGACAGAAATAAACTAACTCAATAAAACTACCTAAATTATTTTTTTAAAATAATCTTTGTTTTTAATTTGTATTTTTTTGTCATATAACTTACTAATATTTAAAGTATTATACTTTTTTTTGTCGGGATAAAAAATCATATATTCAATTCTATCTGACAACAAACCATACAAGCAGGTAGCTTAGGAGTTCCCGTAAATTAGGTTTACAGAGGTTGACAGAAAGATAATAACAAGGGACAGAAAAAATAATTTCTATGAAAAAACTATAAATATTTTTTAAGGATTGTTAAATCTGTAAAGTTTTTTCAGGACGAGATAATGGTTGGTTTTTTTTAGGAAGTAGGGAAAATGGTGGGTAAGCCGTCAGTTTCTACTATTATTCCAAGAATTTTTAAATAAGGATGAGCATAATATACAAAGAAATTTCATTTGTTGAGTTTAGCGAACTAGACTGCGTTACATTATTTCACGAGGAAAAATCAGCGAGACGCTTTGGTGTTATTACAAATGGATCAATAAGCTTTAAATTTTCATGGCAAAGCGATACTATAGATCCTGTTGTAAAAGGTTATGATAATAGCTTTTACTGTTTAGGTATTGATCAGATGTTTTCAATTATTAAATTTGGGGAAAAAGCTTTCAGATCGGTTGTTAAACTAGATTATCTTTTATATGATATTAGATTCATTAAGGGAGGGATTTGGATCATTACAGAGTTAGAAATACTTGTAGTTAATTATGTTGATTATAGAATTGTTAAAAAAATATTACTTCCAAGCTTTTTTGAAGAAATCATTTCAGAATCTTCATTGGTCACGATCAAGTGTATGGAGGGAGAGATCGTCTATGTTGAAGTTCCTTAATTTAGGATGAAAGTGGGACCCAAATGGACTATAAGTATGATTATAAGTTTCAAGTTGATAATATGGAAATTATGGGCGAAACTATATATGAAGAGTATGAAACTGGTGATAGCTTATACATTGTATACCTACCAAAAAGACCTAAAGTAAATAGACATGTACATTTATAAAAGAAAATTACACAAATTATTCCCTTACAATATATCTAGACAACACTTGGCTGGAATATCTCGTCTAATTAAGAAGGTATTCCCGCTGAAATGAGGCACTACATAATGAAAATGTATTTTTGACGGATATACAATATTCCTGAAAGATTGACATACGAAGGAAAAATGTTTTTAAGGAAAAATCTAGAAAATTCAACAAATGATAAAAGCTTCAAGAAATGATGAGATTAATAACAATTCTGTCTCTTTTTATATTTATTAGTTTTGGAATTACCAGCTGTGGGTCGAAAGGTAAGAACTGTGACAAAAAGCTAGGATCTGTAAATGATGAGATCTTACATACCTTTAATAATGAGAGAGATTATGAGCATGATTTTTTAGGTAGAGAAGAAATCTATGTTGTGTTGAACGATGATAGATTAGCATGTATTACGTTGAGGAGGCTTTGTCTTGTCTTAGATAAGAAGTTTAAATTTAGCGACTCAATAGGTCATTTAATAAATAAAGCTATTAATAGAGAAATCTTGTTCGATTATGATGAGCTGAAAGATCAGTCTGAATTTATTTTTGAGTTAGACCGGTCTGTTTGGCAATACAACCTGAAGTTTGGGTTTCCTAAATTTAAGGATAAGTACTCGTATGGTGAGAACCCGTTACAATTTTATGAATCAGATCAAGATTTAATAAAGTACAGTGTTTTGTATGTTTTTTTTACAGGAGGTTTTATTCACATAAATGGTGGAGTGCATGATAATAATAATTTAGTAGAAGTAGCAAAAGAGTATATGGAGTGAAATAACTGTACGACTACGTACAAGGTCCAATGACGCAGAGAACGGACGATGGAATGTGGTTGATAAGCTTGTGGAGAATTTAACTTAATTTCACCTTATGGAATTGTTGGAGACGCAATGAAAGCCTATGACGTGTGGTCAAAAGATAAGAATAACGCAGGTAAAGAATTTAAGTATGAAATTGACACAAACAGGCCAAATAAATAAAGTGATTAACAGTTGTTTATTCAAATTTTTTATAATTAACGCAGTACTATTCTTTCTATACAAGTACTTTCAACCTTTGTGCGAGCCTTGTTTAGATAATAGCAATTGTCCTCCCTGTTTGTCCAAAGAGCAATATTTTATAATTTATTTTGGGGTTGGGTTAAATGTTCTATTGGGCATTTATTGTTTTATAGAAACTACTTTTCCGTCCAGTAAATCTTTCCGCTTTTTGCATATTACATAATAGCCTGCATCTTGGTCTGCTTGATAAAAGCATCAAGAAGGGTGAAGACGTGTTGTTTTCGGTCTTTTTCAGTTTCTGGATGTCGAGTACACGGTTTACGATACTTCTTTCCAAAAGCACATCTGTAGAACCCACCAGATAACCCAGAGACACTTCGAGAGCTTCGGCCAACTGCGTGGCCATCTCAATGGACGGTTTTACCTCGTCCCTTTCATATCTGCCAATCACAGCACCGTGAACCTTTGCGAGTTTGCTCACTTCGTCTTGCGACATCTTTTTATCTTTTCTCACTTCTGTGAGCCGTTTACCAAAGCTATTTGACTTAACTGATTAATCAAGTATAACGAAGCTCTTTTTGGGTGCTCAAATGGAGAAGGTTTATTAGATTTATACAGCGATAATAAAAAACCATTATTCAAAGTGAACGTGAATGTTCAGTTTAATAATGACGGTACCTTTACAGGTGTTAAACAAGGAAAAAATAATTATCCCGTAGAGGAATGGAATAAGAAAGAATAAGAGTACTTTAAATGATGAAAATAATTTCGGTTTTTATAGTTTTGTTCATGATGTTTAGTTGTAATGGAGGTGAGCAAGAAATTATTGTGGTTCCAAGAAATAGTGATAAGATTAACGTCTCCGTGTTCGCTAACCCTGGAAATTCGACATCTACAAATCATATGCATATTGGAGGAGCCTTTATGGGAAACAACGTAATTAAAGATAGTCAAGGAAATGTTGTTAGAGTGGACACTAGACAAGAAGTAAATCCCGATATCCTTGGACGTGGTGATGCAATAACTGGAAATATCGGTCAACTAATGATGCACGAAGTTACAGAAAGCTTCGAAGGTGGAAAAATCGCGTTGAATAGTGGTATGAGTACACCACATGCTTCAATAGACAAATTTGGAAACGTGACTAATCAAGTTTATATTGATGCACATAATCGAGCAACCCTGCAACCAACAATTACCTCAAGAGTTATAACTTTGGATCGGTTTGGCAACACACGTAGCCAGTATTCGATCAAGGGAAAGGTTTTTCATACGGATAGCATCCGCTGATTAAAATTATCAATTATGTGGATAAAAAAAAATATACCAATCGTTTTAATAATATTATCTGCGTGTAGTAGTATAAAGCAAGCTGATAATATCAAAATAGTAAATAACGGCAATCTAAAAGTATCGAAAATTACTAAGCTTAATAGTGTATATGTTATAGAAGCAGCCCGGAATGATTCTATATTCACGATAATTTATCCAAGAGTAGGAGGAGTGAATGATAATGATGAAATCAAAAAAGGCCATGCTTATGGATTTGAGCTAAAAAAGATTTATCCGAAGGAAAATTTTATATCCCTTATGGAAGTAGATTATTATCAGATTGGTAATTATCGGATAAAGTTAAATGAAAGAAACCATTGGTCGATTTATGCAGATACAACTTCCCTAAACACTCGCTAATAAGTGATTTTTCAAACTTCTCTGCATTATTTATTGTGTGGATATTTGCTGGACTTTGCTTGATATAAATAAGTAAGATTGAAGATGAATAATAACGAGTATAGTAAGCATAGCTCTTTTTTTAAAATATCTAATTGGTACCTATATATCAAAACACGAAAGATACATCTCCTGACATTATTGATGTTATTTTTAATAGGACGTTTTATTTATGGAGCGAGCGAAAAAACAATCGAAAATTATCAATTAGCTAATAAAGGTAAGCTTGGTAAAGGCATTGTTACTTCCAGGAAGAAGGTAGGCGCGAAAGGAACTATAAATATAGATTATAAGTTTCAGGTAAACGACACGGGATTCGCAGGACACACAACAAATGAAGAATATGAAGTGGGAGACAGTATATACGTTCTTTATTTTGCAAACAATCCAAGTACAAACAGATCATATACTTTTATAGCACAAAGTTACGACACAAAAATAACCCCATAGATGAAATTACTTATTAGCAGCAATAGCATAGCGAAACTAGCTCTTGCTAGTTTTTTATGTTTTTTTATTATTAACTAACTGATTCAATTATTTATAAACCTAGATTATGTGTTGTAATAACATATATTACATTTTGCTTTTGATTTTGCCATTGGCAGCAATTATAATATTCCTAAATGATACAAAATGGTGGAAAGATCTTTATTATGCTGTAGCCTTTCCCTTTTTCAAACAGTGAATAAATATAAAAATACGCTTTAAGAAACCAAAGCTTCATTAGCAAATAACCAAGGACTTAATCCATTTAGAGCTTTATGTGGATGGTTACTGTTGTAATCAATTTGCCACTCATACGCTAATGCGTTAACGTGATTTATAGATTCAAATAGATACGCATCCAAAACGTCTTCTCTAAATGTACGGTTGAAACGTTCGATATATGCATTTTGAGCAGGTTTACCTGGTTGTATATATTGTATTTCAATATCTTGTTCCTCGCAAAAGTCTTTAAATACTTTAGAGATGAATTCTGGGCCATTATCTGTTCGTATACGTTTTGGTTTGGTTCGATGAAGTAATACTTCTCTTATTTTTTGCACCAACCTAGTTGCAGGAATAGAATAATAAGCTTCATTGAGTAATGCTTCTCGATTATAATCATCAATAATATTGATTACTCGAAACCTTCTTCCATTAGCCAAAGAATCGCTCATAAAGTCAATCGACCATGTATCATTAGCCGCGCCTGGGACAAATAATCGCTCTTTAATTCTTGTTGGAAGACGGCGTTTGCGTTTCACTCTAAGCTTTAAATTAATATTTCGATACACTCGAAGAACTCTTTTACGATTCCAGAGAATACCTTCCATTCGGATCTTACCAAAATACGTCTCAAAACGTAGGATACCTCGATGATAAATCCATAAGTTTGTCGATGACTATTTGATCGTCTTTTTTGTGAGTATAGTAATACATACTGCGACTCATACATACAATTTTACAAGCTCTATGAATACTGATCCCCTCTGATTCAATAACACTATCTGCCAGCTCTTTACGTTCACAAAGCTTTAGAGCTTTTTTTCGATTATATCTTTTAAAATACGATGATCCAAGCTTAAATCTGCAAACATACGCTTCAAACGGCTGTTTTCTTCTTGTAATGCTTTTAACTCTTTCAAATGTTGGGCATCCATACCACCATATTTTTGCTTCCATTGATAGAATGTTGGTGCGGATATGCTGTACTCTCTGCAGATATCCTTTGTAGACTTTCCTGATTCATATTCTTTTAGAATATTGACAATTTGATGTTCCGAAAATTTGCTCTTCTTCATAATGTTTAACACAACTAATTTAACATTTTTAATTGGTCTGAAAAACGGGGAAGTCTACCAAAACGGGGAAGTCTACCCTAATGTCTTCGCTATATATTTCATATGTCTATCATTTGAAATCGCTCACATTTTATTCTTTTTTTTCGTTAAAATAAATTTCTACAAGCCCATCCTGTGAAACAAATGATTTATGATAAGCCTCCAATTCTTTTGCTTTAACAGCAATCGTTTCCTGTTCAAAATCGGTACTGTTCAATTGTTCTTTAGGCTTAGCGGTTTTGCTCATTTCCACGCTTCTTGCAATCTGGTAGGTATCTCCGTTGATTTTCACCACTTTAAAAAAACCAAAAGCACCTTTCATCCCCAGTGGGTTTCCTTTTTCTTTATACACTCCTATACGGCCCATATAAATATCACCTTCGTGAACAGTGGATGCTTCGGCTATTCTTTGTTTAAATTTTGCAGCTTTTGCAGGAGCCTGCAAGCCTTCGTAAGCAAGGTATCCCATTGTGCCAAAGGCGAACAAAAGCAACAGCCAACCAAAAACGGTTACTTTAATCCGACCTTTTTGTGGAGGCATTTTTTCAATTTCGCTTTGGGCAAAAGTTTTCATTTTATCCGTCCACTTTCTTTTTGGAATAACTTTTCCGTACTGTGTATCTAAAAATTGAGGAAAAACTTTCTTGTTATAAACAATCCAAAATGCAGTTCCGATTTGCCGCTGGAATAAATCGAGCACCATTGGAGTGTCGGGGTTTTTCGGATTTTCCAAATGGTTTGCGTCTACTTGTTTAAGGCTGATGTCTGCTACTTTTATCCACATAATTTTTTTGTTGATATTACAAGTTTGTAGTAATTGTTCTCTATAAATAACCTTTAAATTCCACGTCCGCCGACAAAGGATTTCAGTACGAAATTAACTTCTTTTTTAAACTCCTGATGCGGAAAGCTGACGTTTTATCATCATAATAGCAGCTATAATCAAGACAATAACAATAAAACCGAGGATAACAACCATTGTGTTTTTTATGTTATTGTAATCTGAAATGGAATAGCTTTTTCCTGCAATAAAAAAATTATAGCCGGCAATAGTTAAAAACAATAAGAGTGCCGGGATCCTTACCCACAGGTTCCCTTTTAAGGATTGTTTGCAATCTAAAAGTACATCCTCAAATTCTTCTTTATTGACATTCGGAATAAATTTTAGATCCAGAGTTTGTTGTTGATTCATCATTCTCTTTTCCATTTGAAAGGCACTAAACTGTTTTACTGATTAATAAAATCAAATTTTTCTTCAAACATCTTACCGATGACGGGCAAAGGTTTTTTGACCACATTCGCGGCATTGATGATCCCGAATATCATCAAGATCAAAAAAATAATACTAAAACTACTAAGTACTGTAACCAGAGAAGGGATGATTAGTACAACAATGTATATTGCGATATTAAAAATTACAGCGATTATCCACAGTCCAAGACCTTGTTTTAAATGGTACTTGCTCAAGTCATTTCTTTCTTGTTTTCCACCAAAATAGGCGACCAGCCATAAAATGCCAATGTAGCTTAAAATAGATTGAACTTTGGGAGTCATAATTATATAAATTTTGTTTGAACAAAAATCGGTATAAAGAAACAAACAATCATTCTCTTCACCCTTAACAAACCATCTACAGCTTTTATAATTGTATATACAAAGTATCTACATGTGTTATTTGTTATTGATTATCAGTTGATTATAAATATTCATGATGACTGTTTTAAGAGGGTATTGTTCGGATATGTACTGCTTTTTTCATTACTTTGTTTCTTATTGTAGATAAAGCAGCGCGAAAATGAACTATATACTATACCCATTAATTATTTTTTTGCTTTGTTCGTCCGTAAAAGCGCAGCATATCTTGCCCTCGACAAAAGTGACATTGACTAAATTGGAGCAATTCCAATTACAAAACCAAACGCGTGAGGCGATTAAAGTTTTGAATGAAGGAATTAAATCGACCATTGCTCCCGCTGACCTTGCTTATCTGTATGCTTATAAAAGCAGTATATATGTCGCTATGGACAGCCTGCTGACGGCAAAGCGCCTGATCGATTTAAGTATGGAAAGTGCCAGAAAATCAAAATGCGATGTTTCATTGGCTGCTGCATACAGGGCCAAAGCCTACTTAAACAACACGATGGGTATTCCTGATGCTGTAGTAAAAGACGCACTTGCAGGTCTCCAATATGTAGAAGACAGCCAAGAAGATCTGGTCACGAAATACCACCTCAATTACCTGTTATATGGCGCCTACAGTAAATGGGATGCTGCTGAAAAGATGGAGAAATATATCCGAAATTCACAGAAATATGCAATCGAGGTAGGCAATATAAATCTTCAGGCAAATGCAAATAACGGTATTTCGAGTATGTATCTGGCGAGGTATCGAAAAAACAAAGAACAGTCGTCGCTCGATAGCAGTTACTACTATTTGAATAAGTCTTTCCTCCTCCAGTATGAAAATCCGGGGAAAGTTAGTGGCAATACGTTCGCAATCACTTGCATTAATTTAGCCAATTATTATCTGGATCATTCAACTGAGGATATAAAAGAACGTGAACAGAAGGCTATTGAATATTTGGCGCTTGCCGAAGAGAAACTAAAAAACAAGGAGGCATCTTCCGAGAAGTGGATCAATGTATATGGTATTAAAAGCAGTTTTGCCCACCAAAAGGGCAATCTGGACCTTGCAGAGCACTATCTATTACAGGGATTGAATCTATTGATGGATGATAATTCAAACCATTACAAATTGGAATATGTAGTGAATAAAGAGCTGGCTGCTCTTGTCCAAAAGAGAAATGATATAAAGGCGTCTTTAACCTATCAGTTAAGAGCCGAAGACTTACTAAAAAAGTCATTCAACGAACAACAGCTTTTCAATGCACAAAAGCTAGAAGTGCAATATGAAACTGAGAAGAAAGATCAAGAGCTTGAACTGTTGAAAGAACGTGAGGATTTTCGCAGGAAACAGAATTATCTTTATGGCGGAATTGCCATTGCTTTGTTATTCGGATTGGTTTTTATGTTTGTGTCGTATCATTTCAGGCTACGGTATTCGATAGAACGTGAAAAGAAATTAGCAAGGGAAAAGGAAGATGCCGAACAAAAGGCACATATACAACTGATGTTGGAAAAAGAAGAGCAGGCACGTATGACCGTGGAGCAGGAATTATTGGACTTAAGACGCCAACAGCTGGAAAAGGAAGTATTGGCTAATACATTGATCATAGATCGAAAGAACGATACCCTCAAACAGATTCATGATAAGATACAAAGCGGTGAGGCTGGCCATATACAGAAATTGATCAAAGAGGAAATGTTGTTACATTCCGATTTTGAAGAGATCAAAATGCAGATACAGGAACTTCATCCCGATTTTTTTAAGCGGCTAAGTGACCAAGCCGTTCAAAAACTCACACTGCTCGATCTGAAGTACTGCACTTACTTGTATCTCAAAATGACCACCAAACAAATCGCTCAAGCGCTGCACATTGAACCTCAAAGCGTACGGATGTTTAAGTATCGGTTAAAACAAAAATTTGGATTGGACAAAGAGATGACCTTGGAAGATTTTCTGTCAAACATTTAATGAATTAAGATGGCCTTTAATAAAACAGCAAAAGAACTATTGAGAACACCGGTAACCGTTGCACAACTCTGTAATTTTATAAAAACAAGATAGATTTAAGCCCTTTTAAGGGCTTTTATTTTACCATCTAATTAAGTTATACGTTAAAATTAGGGGGCTTAAAACAGTATAAAATATGTTTTCGAAGGTCTTTAAAAAAAGAATGAGCTGTTCGTAGACTTCTCGCTCCACTTTTAGCGTGTTTTTGGGTAAATTCGATTGAAAATAATCAGGTAACCTGGATTCAGGATTTTTACACCATAGGCTTAAAAAGAAATGTATGTGGAATGTTCAGATATGGTCAGCAGGAATATGATTTTGACGAAGGCTTACTGTCTTTTATTGCTCCGAGGCAAGTTTTTGGCGTGGAAATGCTTGACAACGAAGAAACAACGGAACCTTCGGGTTGGCTGTTACTCGTTCGCCCCGATTTTTTATGACGTCCAGGGAAATCCAATATATTTGTCCATATTTTACGTAAACCCAACGCTTGTAAATTGCGAGAATAATAGTTGAACTACAGACAGTTAAAACACTTAATGCTCCAAACCAAGGTACTTCATTCTTAAATTTCGAATAGTATAAAAAGAAAACGTAAAAAAACTTGCAAAAGATAATTCATATAAAAATGTTACTTAAAACTCACCTTCTGTACTTCCTACTGTACTTCCTACTGAACTTCCAGCGTGCTTAGCATCTTCATTGTCTCAAATAGTTCCCACCATTCATTACCTAGTTTTTGCCAAGATCAGTTTTTGGGACCAAGAAATTCTAATGTATAAGGGTCTAGTAATTACTCATTCTTCGGTCGGTTTTTAACTACTTTTTCTTTGGTTCATTTTCTTTGGGTTTAACTCGATTTTTTGTTGCATTTAGGGATGAGGTTCCCTTTTATCTACTCGATCAAAATTAACTGAGTAAAAAAGTCTCCAGCAAGGGAGACTTTTTCATTTTTATTGATGCTTTTTAATAACCTTGATGTTGTGTTAAGTTCGGGTTTACAGCAATTTGTTGACTCGGAATAGGATAGACCAAGGTTTTTGGATCTGGATCTGCATCTTTTTCCTGCCATGCTTGCAAGAACATTCCAAAGCGGATTAAGTCTTGACGTCTCCAACCTTCCCAGTAGAGTTCTCTAGCACGTTCATCAAGTAAACTTTCCAATGTAAGCGAGGGTAGTAGAGTCCCAACACGCTCCGCGCGAATGGAATTCACTAAAAGTAAAGCTTCAGCTGGAGTTCCTGTTGCTCCTCTCAATATTGCTTCAGCTTGCATTAACAACACATCTGAATAACGATATACCACCCAATCGTTATTACGTTGTCCGTTGCTGGCATAATCAAAAGCGTATTTCATTGGACGGATTCCAGCTGTCTCTAAAGTGGCACCTGAAGTTCTTATAGTTACTTCTCTGGTGAATACCAATGGCGAATTAGCTGGATTTCTTGCCATCAAAGGTTTGTTTGTTGACCAGTTATATTGTTGACCTTCAAAGAAACCAACATTTTGTCGCTTAAAGCTTTTGGTTCTGTTGGAGGTTGTATCTGCAGGATAATTATAATAGATACCTCTTCTTTCATCCGCAGCAGAAAACTTGTCGTAATAATCTGATAATGTACACCAGCCATTCCAACCACCTGGGTTCATGTTATAGTGGGCAATCGTATTCCAGGTGCGATCCACATTACCGCCACGTACTCCATTTTGATTATATAGCGTGAAGATATTTTCGGTAGACTTCTGATCGTTATCGGGCGCGAAATTATCGAAATATTTTCCTGCAGGAGAAATTTTGTATACCCCTGATGCAGTAATTTCTTTGGCCAGTTCGACTACGCGGTTCATGTGGGCAGGGTCAAAGGTAGGGGATTGCCGGTTTGCAAATGCACCTCTATTTAAGTACACTTTCATGAGTAAGGTTCTAGCTGCATTTTTGTTGGCTACATAAGCAGATTTCGTACTCCCTTCTTCAAGGTCAGGTAATATATCTGTTATCTCACTAATGATATATTCCATAGCCTCTTCGGGTTGCATGACTTTTGGTGGAATCCGGTAATCTTCCAGGGATTCACCTTCTCGAATAGGGGCTACACCAAATAAATCTATAAAGTCAAATATGCCTACTGCGCGGATAAATCGAGCTTCAGCCTGTTGTTTCTCGTCGGGATCAAACCTCAACACATTTGTTGCATTGAAAACTAAAGTTCCCAAGCTGACAAATGTATTATTCATATAGCCGTTATCCGCATTCCAAGTATGCAGATGAATTGACCGGTGCATACCATTATCGTCCCAATCCCCACCACGTGTAGGTGCCATGGCTGCATCTGTCGATATTTCCTGAAGTACCCATCTTTGTTCTTGTTGATATGGAACATTAAAAGCTGTATAGGAGGAGGTTAAAAGGGCTGCCGGATCTACAACCTCGCCGCTTCCTTCTTCCAATTCTCCTCTGAATTCTTCCTCAAGCTTGGTGCAGGATGTGGTCAAGATCAAGGCACCTACTATCGTTGTGTATATTAAATATTTTGATTTCATAGTCATTCTTTTTTATTTAAAGCGAAAAGTTAACACCTAATAAAATGCTTCTAGCAGGCGGATAAGGCAGGTATTCGATACCTAAAGAAGCTATTCCTCCTGAGGCTCCATCAGTATTTACTTCCGGATCAAAGCCTGTATATTTGGTCAAAATGAATAGATTTTGTCCAGTTAGGGAAATGTTTACATCTTTAAATGCATTTCCAATATTCCCAATCTTATACCCCAAAGTCATATTAGCGAGTTTCATATAATCTCCTTTTTCAAGATATCGAGTAGATGGAGCTGCGGAATTGGAGGTCGATTCTTTTACGCTGGTGTCGAAGAATGATTGCCCAATATTTCTGGAAGACAGATTGCTAATTCCCAAAGTGGTTGCCGCAGTATTATTAAATAAATAATGACCAAATGCACCATTCATATTAACCCCCAGGCTAATTTTCTTATAAGTTACGTTCGTAGAAATACCAACCAAAGTACCAGGGTTAGGGCTATTCACGTAGAATTTATTGGTTGCTGGATCATTTTCTGTACTGATGCTACCATCTAAGCCTTTGTATAAACTGGTTCCAGTTGTCGGATCAATTCCTTCATATTGAGCAAGGTACCAAACATTTAACGGTTGGTTGTTTACCATCCGTTGGCCTGTCACACCAGAGAACCCCTGACCTCGTAACGCAGCTGTCTCGTAATATCCTAATAAACCAGTCACACTATTTTTTAGAAAAGTAGCATTTGCCGAAAGATCCCAATTCCAATCATTTTGATTTATAATGTTTCCCGTTACAGCGACCTCGACACCTTTATTGATAATCTCACCATCTAAATTCACCCAGATTCGTCCACTTGGACCAGGGGGAGCCAGGGTCTGTTCAAACAAGGCGTCTGTTGTGCTTTTATGGAAATAATCTACCGATCCGTAAACCCGGTTTTGAAATAAAGAGAAATCTAGGCCAGCATTGAATGTGGTAGAGGTTTCCCATTTTAAATCATCATTTTTGATGTTAGTTTGGTTGTAAACTCCAGTTCCAAAAACAAATCGATTCAACGCGGCTCCGGAAGGGAATTCCTGATTACCTGTTTTCCCCCAACCTAAGCGCAGCTTAAGTTGATTGATATTCTCGTTGCCTTTTAAAAAATCTTCTTCAGCTATATTCCAAGCAAAAGCTAGGGATGGGAAAATAGCATATTTATTGTTTTTTCCGAATTTTGTGGAACCATCCCGTCTTACTGTTGCTGTAAGCAGGTAACGATCCATATAATTGAATGCACCTCTTAAAAATTGTGACTGCAATTGGTTGGTTGGGCTTCGGTATGAAGCAATATCGCGCGTATTTATAGCGGTATACTGCATATAATCCCAGTAATCCAGTCCTAAATATTGAAATCCCCGACCGTAACTCATGTTATTTTCAAAATCGTAGTTCAGGTACTCATAACCCGCAACCGCATTGATGCTCAATTTGTCCGTAACTTGTTTGTTGTACGTCAGGGTATGAGTCATTTGTAGGTTTGTCTCCGCATTGTTCGAGATAAAAGCTTCTTCATTGTTTGCATTGCTTGGATTAATTATTCCAGCCCGATACATACCTTTTCGATTTCCTATTTGCCTCATTATACTGTACATAAACTTGTACTCCAACTCGTTGGTAATTTTATAGAATGGAGCGATATTAGCGACAATGGTGTTTGTCACAGCTTGGTCTTTGAAGGCCTCAATACTCGCTAGCGGATTCCTAGTGGTAGTACTAACGAATGTCAATTCACCATTTTCGTCTCTCAAGGGACGGGTTGGATTCCATTGCAATGCTTGTGAGATCAGATTCCCTTGAGAACCTACCATCGCATTCACTGGCGCATATTTATTGTTCATTTGCGTAGCAAACAAGGCGAAGTCTAATCCCAGTTTTTTGCTTTCTAGAAAACGGAAATTTCCCGTGAAATTTGTCGTGTATTTTTTCAACTGTGATCCTATAATAATACCTTGTTGATCCATGTACCCCCCTGACAAGCGATACCTACCGTTTTCTGTTCCTCCAGCTATATCTGCATAATAGTTCTGGGTAATAGCATGTCGGGAGATTGCTTTAAACGCATCTTCATTACCGCCAAAATCGACATCATCAATTTCATCCGGTGTGTAGAAATTCACGGCATCTCTGAACTGATTAGCATCCAGTATCTGAGGATATTCGCGCATTCTGGAAGTTCCCGTGGATACGCCTACTGATATGGCTGGCTCACCAGGTTTACCTCTTTTTGTTGTGATAAGTATTACGCCATTACCCCCGCGTGAGCCATATATAGCTGTTGCTGAAGCATCTTTTAAAATATCCATGCTGGTAATGTCTCCAGGATTTAGGTAGGTTAGTGGATTCCCACGATCTGAAGAAAAATCGCCTCTACCACTCGGTAAGGGAGAATTCCCAGACATAGGTACTCCGTCTAGAACGAACAACGGATTATTTCCGGCTCGAATCGATGAGTTTCCGCGTATCCGAACAGTTACTGATCCTCCGGGTTGTCCCGTGTTATTAATAACCATAACACCAGGGGTTTTCCCTTGAATTAATTGATCAGGATTGGTTACGATTCCTTTATTAAAATTCTTTTCATTAATGGATACAATAGATCCGGTTAAGTCTTTTTTACGGACTGTACCGTATCCTACAACTACCACCTCATCTAAATCTTGTCCAGAGCTTGGTTGCAGGGTAATGGATAATTCGTTAGAAGTTACCGGTACCTCCTGGGTGATATAACCAATATAAGACACTTCTAATACAGCAGAATCAAGGGAATGATCCAACGTAAATGTGCCATCACTTCCAGAAGAAGTGGCAGCTGAGCTTCCTTTAATTTTTATGGTAGCCCCAACAACGGGACTGCCCATTTCATCTGTTATCTTTCCCGAAACAGTCTTTGTTTGGGCGAAAGATGTAATGGATGCAAGTAATAATGTCAGCACGATCATATATCGTGCAAGCAAGTTAATATTCATACGTTCGGTTTGTTAGTTGGGTTAATGAATGTCAATGATACTTGTTTATTTCATGTTTAATGTTTGTGATGTACTTTTTAATCAGGTGGTTTTTGGCGGATCTGTTTGCAAATTTCAAGTGTTTTTAGTCGTTGATAATAAACGATTGGGTAAGGGATTGACCAAGCGATTTTAAATTCTAAAATCTTAAATGTTCTACTTGATACATTACTAAGGATTGGCATGTGTTTATAATTTATAAACCAAGATTGAATAAATCTGATTTTTATGGTTCCTCTAAAGTAATGAAAATAATACAAGAACAAACGTTTGTTCTTATATTATTTTACTTTTTTTTCACGTTTAGATTTTATTTTTTTTAGACGAACTTCAGCCTTTTTTGATCACATTAAAGTTCTATAGTTGCAATGACTTTCAAAAAACAGCTCGAAAGACCAGAAAGAAATTGAATGTATCTAATGCATAAAAGAAGAGGAGGACCCTGAAAAATAAAATCTAAAGTTTTAGAGATTTTATTACCAAAGAACGGGGATATGCAGGAGCTAGGTAAAGAAAGAAGTTTGGGACTGGTATTAGGAATTAAAAATCGACGGACTGATGCGCCATGATCGACAAAGAACTAGGAATGATTCCAGTTAAACCAGTGAATTTCGGAACTTGGAATGGTAATATCGACGATTGAAAATAACACAGAAAATCAGCCTTTTGTTAGTAACATATTGAAAATAGTGTTTTATATTTTTTCTTATTAGATAAAAACTTCCTAACACAAGCCAAAAAGCACTAATTGATTTTTATATGAGGAGCATTTGCTTTTACCCAGTCCGCAACTGCAATAGGTACATCAGAACAGAGATAATCACTACCCAGATAAACACCTAAGAGAAAATCATGAACAGATCTTCCTGGCCATAGACTTACCGTTATCCCTTGTTTTTTGGCATCTAATACCATATTTCGACTGGTACCATGAACACTAGCTCCAATTCTGTTAATGCCCATTTCCTTGGCTTCGTCAATCACACTTTGTGAGAGTGCCTCACCTTTGATAAATAACAAATCTACATCAGGGTAAGTTTTCTTCAAATATTGCAAAGGTCTTTTATCAAAAGAAGTTAATACATAATCTGACCCCTTTGGTTTATTTGAATAGGCTTTCTGATAAATCTCATCACAGTATGTATACAACTCAGCTTCGCTATACATAGGCTTATTGGTTTTCATTTCAAACTCAATGTAAACGCCCGGTTTATCTTTAAAGAATGCTACAAATTCATCCAAAGTCGGAATCGTATTTCCTTTCTTGGTTTTTAGCTTTCTCACTTCTTCCAAAGTAAGGTCTTCGATTCCACCTTCAATGCCAACGATACGCTTAAAGGTATCATCATGAAAAATTACAAGTTTACCATCTTTGGTTCTTCTAATATCAGTTTCATACCCTCTTATTCCTTTCTTGTAAGTCTCTTCAAAAGCTGAAAGGGTGTTTTCATCATACTCATGAGCGCCACCTCTATGCGCAAAAAGCTTCACTTGTGCTTCTTGCGCATATGAAATTGATGCCCCAGCGAAAAGCATAGCGCTAAGACAGAGTGTTGATAATTTGATTTTTGAAATTGAAAATATTGGTTTCATAAATTTGATTTTCTTAGGATTGTATGAATATAATAATTTTAACAGCAAACTAACTTGTTATAGCAGAGATTTAAAACAAATACTACATAAGCTTGTAAAATGCATTAACAGAGACCATATTTAAGAGAATAAGCAATTCTAGATTTTTTATTCATGTCTTTAACGATATACTAGAAGAATTTAATTAATGGAAATTTATGATTTGACAGTTAATATTGGCTAACAATCAAGTATAGGCATACTCCTGAATTTCCCTAAAAAACGGAGTAGGGTTGGGAATGATACATATGGCACCCATAGAGTTGGTTGTCAAAAGTATAGTAAAAGTAGAACAACTCTATTACTTGCACTAGTGGTTTTAAAGCGAGTTCGGTCATTAAAAAATAGAAGCCGAGAAAATAAATCTTACGATATGAATATTCGAGAAGCCCGAACTGAAATGCTCGGATATACAGGAGAGTTTGCGATCAATTGTACTTTTTTTATTCTACATATTGCTCTCCCCAGGTACTCAATTGGATGAGTATATTTTCTAAGGTTTTACCCTTGTCTGATAATTGGTATTCAACCCGTGGCGGAACCTCAGGATGTGATATCCGGTTGATTAACCCATCCTTCTCCAATTCCTTTAATTGGTTAATTAACATCCGTTCGGAAATTCCCTCCATTTTTCGTTTTAATTCACTATACCGAAGTTTATCGCCATTCAGTAGAAAACCTAAAATGCTTAGCTTCCATCGGCCGCTCAATACCGAAATTGTGTATGCCATACCACAATTGGCGGCTAATAAATTTTTATTAATAGTATTGCTAGAGTTGTTTTTTCTCATTTCATACATTTTTGTTAGTACCTAATTATTTTGTATGTACTTGTTAAAAGTAAAAGTACATAATAGATTTGTTAAAAAAACAAAAGTATTATGATTTTACAAGGAGTTCACTGGTTAGCGTTTGCTTATTATGTGTATCTATTTGGATATGCAAGTCTTTTTAAAGTGTTTAAAGAAAAAAATATGATGGATGGAATGAAAGTTCTGGGCTTCAATGAAATATGGACGATTATGATAGGAATTGGAGAACTTCTCGGATTGATTCTCTTAATCCTCGGCATTTTTAATCATAAACTCAAGAATGCCGCAGTAATCTGGCTATTCCTTTTTGCTGTAGGGGCCTTAACGGCTCATTTTGCCCACCAGGATTACAATTATTTTTATGGGGCACTGTTTGGATGTATTGCAGCAGTTGTTATCCTATTTACAGATAAACATTTTAAACTAATCTTATAAAAATTAAAGAAAAGCTTTTACATTAAACATCCCGTTCTTTCAAGCGGGATGTTTTGTTTGTTGCATGAACAGCCGTGTTAAGTCGCCATATAAGCTTCTGTCTATTGCAGGCCGCCATTGATTAGCGTCAGGACAGTAGCCACGCTAGCGGTGATTAAACTTGTGTCAGGATCGGGATCCAACTTACCGATATCTCTTGCTATGTTTGAGAGATGGTTGCTGAGTTTGGCAGTCTCACCAATAATAGCGAGAGTACGGAAAAATTTATTCTTAGATCTACTGATCGTCTGCTTTTGTGAATGCACCTTTGATCGCTATAGTTCCTTATATATTTTTTATATGAAACAGCAAGTTTTTATAATGCATCATTGTTGCGTTTAAAAATTATTATACTTATTATTGCAACATAATTGCATTAATAATTTATAATCTTTTTATGTATAACGCATACCTTACCAATTCTGTCGCCGTACTCCGTTTTCGGCAATTTACTTGTCTTTTGATCGGGCTGTTATCAGCTCTTGTCGGATCCGCTCAAGTGGATCAAAAAAAATCGTCTCTTGACATTATCGTTCAACTCAAAGATTCTCTAGGAACACCTGTTGAAGGAGCATCCATAATTCAGCGTGGTAAAGGCATAATTGCTATCAGCAATAAGCAAGGTGAGTTCAGACTACGGCCTACCAAGCTGATCGACATCGAAGTGCGGCACATGAGCTACATGCATTTAACAGAATCCGTGAAACCTTCGGCCAGTGAAGGGCAAACGCTATATTGGTTACTTAAAAGAAAGCCTCAGTTTTTGGATGCAGTCACAGTAACAGCATCTACCTTACCTAAAGAGCTTCGACAAATTTCTTCCAGTGTATCGGTGCTGCAAAAGGGCTCTCCTGAATTGCGGCAAATACAATCCATTGATGATGCGTTGGCCTTTATCCCCGGTGTGATGGTAGAGCGGAATCGCGGCTTAACAACGACAGGTACGCATACCGGTGTTATCCTGCGCGGTACTGGATCGGCCAACCGCACTTTAGTACTTAAAGATGGCGTACCCATTAACGATGCGTATACTGGTGGGGTCTCTGAATGGAATAGTTTAGCGGCCAATAGTATCGAACGTGTGGAAGTGGTGCGCGGTCCAGGTTCCTCTATTTATGGCTCTAGTTCCATGGGTGGAACTATAAATTTGGTGACTCAGCTACCTGAGGACAAGCCTGTCCTGGGTGCTGATTTTCGTTATGGATCGATGAACACCTACCAGGCGAGTATAAAGCTTGGAAAACGTTTCGCTAAGCGATGGGGTGCTATTGTGTTTGCAGAATACAAGCATACTGATGGTTATAAATACCTGAACGATAGCCTATGGAATGATTATTATCAAAAGCCAAAAATGACACTTCTAAATGTGAATACGAAGTTGAGGTATGATTTTAACAGTGGAGCAACTATGGTAGCAACAGCCGATTTTAATCAGCAGGAACCAATATCTGGAACGGCAACTATTTACGAAGATCGCACCATGACGGGAAACTATCAATTACGTTATCAAAACACCCAAGCTAATTTTGCACCGGATATCCTGGTTTATTATAACCTTCAGAATCGTTCTTCACAAGCATTGAGCTGGAATACAGGGGAGGACGCCTTTAACAATACAAATTACACCTCACGTGTTCCTCTGGATACCTATGGTATGATTGCTAAATTGAGCCACCGTGTATGGCATAACGATATTACTTTAGGTGCTGAGCTTCGATTTACGGAAGTAGTATCCAGTAAACATTATCCGCAGAAAGGAAATCAAAATTTTAGTGGAAGACAGGATTTTATCTCATTTTTCCTGAACGATGACCTCAGTTTCACCCCCAAATTACACGCCAATCTGGGCTTGCGATTTGACCACTGGGCGAACCGTAACGGACATTTTATGGATGACATGTCAGGTGATAAGGTTGTTATCAATTACGATGATGCAAGCTCTTCTGTGTTTACACCCAAAGTGGGGTTGACTTACGATTTGCTTGATAAGCTGCGTCTGCGATCAGTTTATGCAACAGGTTTCAGGGCACCTAGCGCATATTATATGTACAATGCTACTCCACTGGGGTCCTCGTTTCGTTTAGGTAATCCGGACCTTAAACCAGAACGTATGCGTTACTCCATAGATTTTGGTGTAGATTTCCAGTTCTCGGATTATTTGGAGCTCTCAGCCACGATTTACAGCTCACAGTATAGTGATTTTTTGGCAGCCGTGCTGATTGACGCCTCACAAGTTCCTGATTACTTTGATCCGGGAAATTTGCCGGTAAGACAGTATATCAATATTGGTAAAGTAAATCTTTGGGGACTTGAAAGTTCTGCGAAATATAATTTCTTGCCTTTTGTATCCCTACAGGCGAGCTACTTTCACAACCAGTCAGAAATCAAAAAATACGAGATAAACCCACAGTATGAAGGCAAGCAAATGAGCGATAATCCTCGTAATATTTATTCGGGTGCTCTTATATACGACAACCCTCGTATTGGACATATCAGTATCTGGGGAAGACATACGGGATCATTTTTTGGCGATCTGGAAAACACTGCAGAGAAGAAGATGGAAACGGTTAGTATACTCGATCTGAAACTGGCAAAGCATATTGGACCAATAGGGGTAAACTTCACCATTAACAACCTATTCAACAAGCTGTATTATGGCAGTTATACGTCCCCTACGAGCTATTACTATGCGCCTGGTCGTACGTTATTTTTGGGTGTTAATTATCAATTGTAAAAAAAATATAAAAATCATGATAGAATTTATTGAAGAATTTTTGTTCCAGATCGGAAATTTATTGCATTTACCGGTTTTTTTAGGCCTTTTGCTTATGGTGCTGTGGGTGGTGTGGTCTCTGGGAGCTTTCACTTGGGAGTACTGCTCACGCAAGACGCAAAATAGATCGCAGACGTTTTTAAGAAATTATGAAACAGAAATATCCCAACTGCTTGCTGATGAGGAACAAGCAGATATTAACCTTACCGAACTGGTGCAAGGGTGGGAGAAGGCTGAAAATGCCAAGTTGGACCGAATCCGATTTCTAGTTAAAATTGCACCATCGCTTGGTTTGGTGGGAACATTGATCCCAATGGGACAATCTCTCTCTACGCTATCATCCGGTGATATGTCTGCCATGGCCAACCACATGGTAACAGCCTTCACAGCAACAATTATTGGTCTGCTCTGTGGTATTGTCTCCTATTTGATTTCCTTAAAGCGTGAGCAGTGGTTATCACGCGACTTTTTGGTTTGTGAGGCCATGGTGGAGCGAAAGCTGAGGTCCGCAGTTTCCAAGCAAAAAACATATGCAACACAAATCGAAAGGAAAGGATAAAGATGAGATTATTGAATAGAAGTAAAGTAGGTAACGCGCATACACCGCTTGAGGATCCCATTAGTGGTGTTGCGAATTTATTTGACATCAGCGTCGTGCTTATTGTAGCGATGATTGTTGCTTTGATGTCCGCCTTGAATGTACTGGATCTATTTAATCCAGAAACCGAACTGACCTTGACCCAGAAAAATAGGGAAGGGCAAATCGAGATCATTAGCAAGAAAGGCAAAGAAATTAAGGTTAAAAAAATATCACCTGAGGAAGCTGCTGGGCAAGGCGAACGTCTTGGTACGGCTTATCAGCTAGACGATGGCCAGGTGATTTATATCCCAGAAAATTAAATGAAAAGACTTTATCGTTTGTTCATGTGGTTGCTGGTGTTCTCTTGGCTGTTGCAAATGCCCGCTATGGCGCAGCAGCAAGGAGCACCTAAACGCATTGCTCTGCTGGTCTCGGATAACTACAGTAAGCCGGTGGCTCGGGCGATCGGGCTTTTGAAAAGCACACCGGGTTTTACGGATAGCTTTGAAATCCTAACTGCACAAAGCAGACAAGCTGCTATAGCCTCTTCCGATATTGTAGTCTGCTATGTCCATACAGCACAATTGATGCAACGCTTTTCACCGCAGTTGGAGGCCGTAGTTGCTGGCCAAGGGGCAGTTTATGCCGTTGGTTCTACACCAGAGGCAGCCCATTATAAGGCCTTAGGCATGCGTTTCGATCCGTTATTGGATTCGTATTTTGAGAATCCCAGCCCTGAAAATATTGCACGAATGGTCCAGCTCCTTTGCAACAGACATTTGGGTACTTCTTTTGTACTTCGGGATCCGTTAGTATATCCGGATTATGCCATCATCGACTGGAGAACGGACGAGCTTCATCGAGATTTGGAAACCTTCCGAGAAGCCTATGCTAGCGCGTCACCTGATGGGCCTTGGATCGGCTTATATGGCTTTCGGTACGAGTTCGTAACGCAGCAGGATGATTATATCAGATCCTATGCGCAAGGGCTTTCCGATGCTGGATTCAACGTTATGCTGTTCTATGGTTTTCCACTTGAAAAGGCTATTATTGAGTTCTGTATGGATACGGATTCAAAGGCACAAATAGAAGTGTTGGTTAATTTTTCCTCCCTTCCAGGAGGTTCGCCTGAGAAATTGGCAAAGGCATTTGCCCAATTGGGTGTTCCGGTCATCAACGGAATCACCTTCTCGCAAAGTAAAACAGAATGGGAAGCCTCAAAGACAGGGATTACTATAGCAGAGCGCAGTTTAGCCTTGGTCCGGCCCGAAATCATGGGGCAGGTTCAGCCTACCGTAATGGCCACTCAGGAAACAGTAGTGGATAGCTTAGGCAACCATTTTAAACAAAAAACGGTTCTCCCTGGACGAATAAACCATTTGGTGGAAAAGGTAAAAGCGTGGACAACTTTGCGAACTAAACCCAACGCGGAAAAAGAGATAACACTTATCTATTACAATGGACACCCGGGAAAGCATAACATTGGTGCAAGCTATTTAAACGTGCTCCCTAAGAGTATGCACAGCATTATAAGCGCTTTACAGAAATCGAAATATGATTTGGGACCCAAGCAGATAACCGAAGAGGTGATTTTTGAACGCATCATGGCAGGTGGGCGCAACATAGGTACCTGGGCACCTGGCGAACTCTCGCGCATGGTTGAAGAAGACAACCCCGTATTGATTTCTATAGAAAAGTATAAAGAATGGTTTGCTGAATTACACCCACGGCTCCAGCGGCAAGTAGTAGCAAGATGGGGAGAGCCGGATTCAGCAAATATTATGGTTTGGACAAATGAGCAGCATCAGCGCTATTTTGTGCTTCCACAAGTAACCTTCGGGAAAGTACACCTGATGCCTCAACCGGCCAGGGGATGGGATGAAAATGAGGAGGCGCTTTTCCATGATGTCAGCCTGCCACCTCATCACCAATACATCGCCTTCTATTTATACCTGCAAAGACAACAACAGGCCAACGCCCTTATTCATTTGGGAACACATGGTACTTTGGAATGGCTTTCAGGACGTGAGGCAGGCCTTGATGCAGATGATGCACCCGATGCACTATTAGGGGCTATGATAAACATTTATCCATATATCATGGATAACGTGGGTGAAGGCACACAAGCTAAACGGAGAGGTGGGGCGGTAATTATTGATCACTTAACACCTCCTTTTCAACAAGCCGGTTTACGCCCTGAATTGCGAGAGCTCTCTGGTGCGATAAACGATTATACGACAGCCCTTGGAAAGAGTCCGCTTTTGGCAGATGCACATTTGAAAGCCATAAATCGCTGGGCAAAGCAAGCCAATATATTAGGTGATCTCGGTATCACCATAGCGGTTAGGGATACCGATATACAACGATTGGAGCACTATCTGCAGGAATTGAATGAAAAGCTAACACCAATGGGTATGCATACATTTGGGGTTTCGCCGGGCCCTGAAAAGGCCCACATGACAGCTTTGGCCATGGCCAGTCGAGAAAAAAACCTGACGAACGGGCAGCGGGAGGCATTAGTAGGAGAGTTTTACAACCGTATCACGATGAGCGGTCCTGCGGAAATGCAAGCTTTACTCGATGCATTGAATGGTAAATATATTGAACCGGCTTTAGGAAATGATCCTTTGCGAAATCCTGATGCTTTACCAACTGGAAAGAACTTTTATGCTTTTGATCCTTCACGTATACCCACTCCTGAAATATATGAAGCTGGAAAGATACTTGCCGAGCAGTTAATAAAACAATATACTGAGAAGCATCAGGGTAACTATCCGGACAAGGTAGCCTTTAATCTTTGGTCGGTGGAAACTATACGTCATGAGGGTATAATGGAATCGCAGATCCTGAACTTGCTCGGAGTTCGGCCAAGCTATGACGGATTTGGAAAAGTGAAGGGATTGGAGTTGATTCCTCGGGAGACTCTGGGCAGACCTCGCCTAGATATAGTGATAACGCCTTCTGGATTGTATCGGGATATGTTTGGCCAGATGATGAATCTGTTGGATCAAGCGGTATCGATGGCTTATGAATCTCCAGAAGCAGACAATTTCATTCGTAAACACGCGGATTCAACCCAAAACCAGCTGGAAATCTTAGGTGTGCAAGATGCGGGTCTGCGCAAGCGTCTCGCTTTGGTCAGGCTATTTGGAGCGGCCAGCGGTACCTATGGAATTGGTGTTGACAACGCTGTGCAGGCCTCTGAGAAATGGGAAAGTAGCCAGGAAGTCGCGCAGGTTTATTTCAACCGGTCGGGACATCTTTACGGGCAGGGATTTTGGGGTGCTGATGAAAGCGAAGTGCAACAAATAACAGGAAAAGAGCTTGCTCTCTCGCTTTTTAAGAAAGCGCTATCGGGTACAAAGACCGTAGTTCATAGCCGCTCAAGCAATGTGTATGGTGTTCTTGATAACGACGACTTCTTTCAATATCTAGGAGGGATGACTTTGGCTATAAAAACACTGGATGGTACAGAGCCTGACGTGATGGTAAGCAACCTAACAGATCCCTCAAGTATGCGTCAAGAGTCATTGGATAAATTTATAGGAAGGGAAATGAATACACGGTACCTGAATCCAACCTGGATAAAAGGGATGTTGGATGAAGGCTATGCAGGGGCTAGGATGGTAGGGCAAATCGCAGATAATATGTGGGGATGGCAGGCCACAACGGATCAGGCCATAAGCGCGCAGGACTGGCAAGATTGGCACCAGGTATATGTAGAAGACAAATACGCGTTGGATATCAAGCAACGTTTTGCAGATGCGGACAATGTATATGCTTATCAGAACATGTTAGCCAGAATGTTGGAGGTAGTACGTAAAGACTATTGGAAGCCAGATGAGAAAACGATAAATGAATTGACCAGGGCTTACCTGGAAACAGTGGAACAAACCGGGCTTTCCTGCTCGGATCTCATCTGTGGTAACGATAAGTTACTTTCCTATCTAGAGCAGCGGACACGTATTATGGATAGCCAGGGGACTCTCGATGGTCTGTATGAACAGCTCGGGCACATACAGAAGCTCGCGAGAAAGCCAAACCAGCCGGCCCAAAGGTTAGAAACGTCAACTCCGGTAAGCGGAGCTAGAGAACATGATTCAGGTAAAACTCCAAAGGTTATTGATAAACAGCTTGATAAGGTTGCGCGAAATGCTGAACCTTTACTACTCAAGGGGTATAAAATGGAAGAAGAAGTTTTATCAAAGGCCGATGTGAACTACCTTGTTCAGGAAGAATTAGATTGGGAAATTATCCTTATGTTGATCGCTGTGTTTGGTCTTGGTTTCCTAGCAAGATGGGCAAGGGGATAATGGCCGCTCTTAAGTAATCTGCGTTGCTCAAGGGAAGGTATTGTTTCTTTTTTTTAGGAATAAAAAAAGAATATGCAATTAAACAAAATGCCGGATATGGATAAACATCCGGCATTTTAAGTATAAAAGAGCGTAATTTAGCTCTTCATTTACAACTGGGGCATACTCCTGATAAGGTAAAATTAAATTCCTGTACCTGATATTGAGGTGGTAACTGATAAATAGGCTCCACCTTTTCAAGACAAGTCACAGAACCACATTCCACGCAACTAAAATGAGCGTGATCATGATGATGCTGATCGTTGCAATTATGGCAGGCGGCAAAATTAAGACGACCGTCGATGTTGACAAATTTATGGATATATCCCTGTTCTTCCAGGCGCTCTAATACTCTGTAAGTCGTGACTCTATTACACAATCCATCTAATCTCTTTTCTATTTCAGCATGGGATAAGGCGATTTTCGAATCGCTTATCATTTTTAATATTTCTGTCCTGGCCTGCGTATTTCTCATATCCTTAAATATTTAAAGCAACAATGTTGCATTAAAAAGCTATTTTTATTATCTTGCAACAGTGTTGCTATAAAATTACACATAATTAACGAGTCCACAAGCATTTTGAGAAGTTGAGAATTGCATTTTGCTTGATTGAGATAATAATTTGACCAGGAATTTACACATGATTGTGTGAACAATAAATTCCCAAAACTGACCCAAACACAAAAGTTCATCATATTAGGCTGCTTTATGCTTGTAGTAAAAAATAGCTGGTGAAAAAAGACAGTACTGGTGATGGCCAGTGTATTATTTGCAGATGGTTGAAAGGTCGTAAATAAATTTATCAATACTAAAATATATGGAGTCACAGACACTACTATTGGAAAATAAACGGAAGGTTGGGACAAAAAAACTTCCCGTTACAGTTTTAAGCGGTTTTCTTGGTGCAGGAAAAACCACACTTCTCAACCATATATTACACAACAAAAAGGGTCTAAAGGTCGCGGTAATCGTGAACGATATGAGTGAAGTGAATGTAGATGCACGATTGATTGAGGAGCAAGAAACATTATCGCGTACCCAAGAGAAACTCGTGGAAATGAGTAATGGATGTATTTGCTGTACCCTGAGGGAAGATCTAATGATCGAGGTAGAAAAGCTAGCGAGTGAAGGTCGATTCGATTATCTGCTAATAGAAAGTACAGGTATCAGTGAGCCAATCCCTGTTGCACAAACCTTTTCCTATATTGATCAGGATAACGGGATAGATTTGTCCCGCTTCAGTTACATTGATACGATGGTTACGGTGGTGGATTGTTTCAATTTTTTTAAAGATTTTGGCACCAATGAGTTGTTGCAGGACCGAAATCTGACCGATATGGAAGGTGATGAGCGGACGATTGTGAATTTGCTTACCGACCAGATAGAATTTGCGAATGTCATTGTCCTGAATAAGACGGATTTGGTAGAGCCTGGAACTCTTGGTGTTTTAAAGGCTGCTATTCAAAAATTAAACCCAGGTGCAAAAATACTCGATACCTGTTTTGGAAAAGTAGAGCTTCAAGAGATCCTGGATACGAAGCTTTTTGATTTTGAACAGGCCCAGAGCTCGACGGGATGGCAAAAGGAGCTGGAAGCGGAAAGTCATACCCCAGAAACTGAAGAATATGGAATCAGTTCTTTTGTCTTCAGAGATCAGCGGCCCTTCCATCCGGAGCGGTTTTGGAACTATCTAAACAATGAGTACCCGGCTGGTGTTATTCGCGCGAAAGGCCTTTTCTGGCTAGCTTCCAGACCCAATGAAGCTTTAAACTTTTCACAGGCAGGCGGTTCTTCCAGGCTAGAGAACTCTGGTCTGTGGTGGGTAAGCATGCCTTATTCCGAACGGATACGTTATGAAAGTTTTGTTGACAATCAGGTTTACCTGGAGAGTCGGAGCACACAGTGGGGCGATCGGATGAACGAGCTTGTGTTTATTGGGCAAGATATTGATCAAGAGAAAATGGTTGGCGAGTTACAAAGGTGTTTGCTAAAGGAGGATGAATATTACATGTTTGATAAAAAGCTGCGGTTCGTGGATCCTTTTCCAATTGATTTATAGTCGATCATTTTTGGTTTCTTATAGACTGCAAATGAATCTCCAAAATAAAGGCAACCTTATTTTGGAGATTTGCGCATGTAACTACTCTGTACTCCAGAAGCATCGTTTATGGTGGTATCAATAAAATTCTGTGTAGAAATATGATCTTTCCAGAGTAAAAAAGTAATTTAGAGTACATCTCAAACAATTTAGAACTCAATGGACTATACACCAAAAGATGGCTTTCCATATTATTTTAACCTTGTTAAGGAAATGGATTGCAGGCTACTCTTTTCTTCACCATCTACCTTTGCTTTTCTAAAATCAATCAGTGAACATAAAGCAGCTTATCGTTATGCACCAGAGAAATGGAGTATCAAACAGATCGTTGGTCACATTACGGATCATGAGCGGATAAAGATGTATCGAGCATTTCTGCTCAGTAGAAATGAGTCCGTGGAGCTATGGGGTTATGACCAAAACTTCTTGGTCGATAACAGCCGTTTTGAAGAGTTGCCATTCCAACAACTACTCACTGACTTTGAGAATGTAAGGAGGGCGTCGATTAGTTTTATTGAGTCATTATCGAGAAGTCAACTGGCAGTAAAAGGCAAGGCCAAACAGTATGATCTCTCACTTAATGACTTTCTTAAGTCTATTATTGGACATGAGATTCACCATATAAATATGATTAAAGAAAGGTATATCTAAAAAAAGGATTACAAATCGCATCGATTCCCTGGGTTTAGATTTTTGTTAATTTAAGTATGATTTAATTGTGAGATTGCGAACACGATATGATTGATATTTCAATCATATCGGATGTTTTTGATTGACATATCAATCATTCATACTGATCTGAATTTAAAAAGTAGTAGAGAATATAGCTTACCAGTAAACATAAAAACTTACTCAGAAAAATGGTATGCGATGGATTTATTCCAGTACACAACGCATTACTTGGCAATTACTTCAATATATAAATCCTCTACTTTTTTACGGGCCCAAGGTGTTTTACGCAAAAATTTTAGTGACGAATTAATACTTGGATTCTCAGCAAAGCAATTTATTCTCACCTGTTGAGCTAATCCTTTCCATCCACCATAATATTCAAGTAGTTCTTCGAGAATAGTATCTAGTCTTTTGCCATGTAATGGATTGTTTGCCTGCTGTTCCATGCGCCAAATTTACAAAATTAAGGCTAAACCTTCCTAAAGCTGTAACGAATAATTATTGTCGAATGGAGGATGAGCTGAATTCATCCCAACAAATGTCAAATGGAAGGACAAAAAGGTAGCTTTCCAGCGTAACTTTGGAGCCGAATTCCTTGAATACCATTGAGAACATGATTATAACTCAATTTACAGCATTATCGACAACTTTATGAGATGTCGAGATTACTCATTTTTTCAGGAAGATATTTCCAATATCTCTTAGGGACGTGCCTTAGATGTAGTTTTAAATTTTTTCGAGCTTCAATATTTGTGCTCTGGAAATAACTCTCCCACATTTTCTCATAGCGTTTGTCTTTTGCATCAAGTTCAATGGCCTCCGTGGCGCTTTGTAGCGCCTTTTCACCCTCGCTCAAGGTGACCTCGCTCACCTGATGAAGATTATAATAGATCCCATATTTCCGCTTATTGTCATAAATGAGCCAGGATTGGTCAGTATATCTGTTTTTAAAAAATGGAACGACCAAGGGTAATACATTGAAGTCAGGCTCAACGACCGATACAAACATACCATCTGCGCTTTTCCGAAAACGAACAAATGCCTTCATCCTGTGTTTTTCTCTATTCACTTTTTTCACGGCCTGTTTAAATTGCAAAACAGATTCATCCCCAAAATTCTGAAGAATATGCGTTGAACCTTGGAAAACAGATATAATGAGTTTAAATAGAATTTGATTCATCTTTATATCCTCATAAAGGAATCCTCTCCAAAAATCTAAGGCTTTGTCCGTAGGGAGGAGCTTGAGAAGTCCTTTGTGAACGCGGTCGGATTTTTTACGATCGGTAAGGATTTCTCTTGAGGCCTCAAATAAACTATCTTGGTAATCCGTTTTTGTAGCGATGTTTACCTTCAATTCTCTGAATTCAAATGCTGTAAACACGGCGCTTAAAAGACCCGAATAAGTACCATCATAAATATAGACCATCTTAAAATAATGATAACTGCTGTGTCGTAATAGCTGGAGATTTAGAACTGCTCAATATGTGTTGTCTCACCTTATTCATTTCAATGCTTCCAAAAGGAGCTACGGTGTCCGCGCAAACCATAAAGTGCTTGGCCCGGTTAAATGCAATACCCATTCTTTTGACCTGATACTCCCTAAGCTTACCAAATTTTCGGGCCTGAATGATCTTCATAGCAGTTTGTCTTCCTAGGCCAGGAATACGGATGATCATCCAGTAGTCAGAAGTATTGATGTCGATAGGAAAAAATTGTGGATTACGTAGGGCCCAGCTTAGCTTGGGATCGATCTGTAAATCCAGATGTTGAAAAGAGGTATTTAAAATTTCGTGAATATTGAAACCATAAAATCTCAGTAGCCAATCGGTCTGATACAGTCTGTTTTCACGAACAAGAGGTGGAGCACTACCAATTTGTGGTAGTGACTTATGGTCATTGGTTATGGGTATATAACCTGAATAATAAACGCGCTTCAAATTATAATTTTTATAAAAATCATTGGCGACCCGCATTATTTCATAATCGTTTTCCGGTGTCGCCCCAATAACCATTTGAGTACTTTGCCCTGCAGGTACGAAACTTGGTGTATGTTTAATAAGTTTTTTTTCGTCTTTGAATTGTATCAACTTGTTATTTATAAATGCTAATGGACGTTTCACTGAGGCATGGTCTTTTTCAGGTGCCATTAGTTTAAGACCGGCCTCGGTCGGTAGCTCCAGATTGATACTCATCCGGTCTACATATAGACCGGCTTCTTGAATGAGTTCTTCACTAGCTCCAGGAATTGTTTTAAGGTGTATATATCCATTGTAGCGTTCCTGGTTTCGTAATTTCTTGACGATGCGTAGTAATCTTTCCATCGTATAATCTGCATTTTTAAAAATACCGGAACTTAGAAATAGTCCTTCAATATAATTGCGCCGGTAGAAATTCATGGTCAATTCCACGACTTCCTCTACGGTGAATGCTGCCCGTTGGACATCATTGTTGCGACGGCTTACACAAAATGCACAATCGTATATACAATGGTTGGTTAATAATATTTTTAGTAAGGAGACGCAACGTCCGTCCTCGGTGTAGGTGTGGCAAATACCAGAAAATGAAGCATCGCCTATACCTCCAGTGTTTTTTCTTTTTGATCCTGATGAACTGCAACTTACGTCGTATTTTGCAGCATCGGCTAAGATCTTGAGTTTCTCTTCCAGTCTTTCCATACTAATATATTTAGTGTAAAAATACTAAAAAAGTTAACAATTGCAACCGTTGAATCTTTGTATTGTTTTGAAGATTATCATAATTTTTCTCTATACAAAAGATGTAATTTAAATAATTTTTTAGCATGATCTGGTTATATACCGATCCTAATTTTCAAGCGATAATTCCAATCCTTTAATCCTAAATCGCGCTATTTTTTGCTTGTCATACCTTATTAACAGATGAAGAAATGATTGTATTATGATATTTCCTTCTGAAATAAAGATTTTTATATCGTAGATTTAAGATATGAGCTTGTCGTGATTGTCCTGAGTTCGAACAGTCGGGTTCATGAAGATAAAATTAGGCTCATCAATGAACAAAAAAGATGAACAATACGCAGAGAAATAAAGGATTTGTCTTCAAGCAATATGAAAAACCTTTTCAGAGTCCTTTTGATAAGTTGTTTGAGATATTCAAAGAGCTTATAACTTATACTTCAGGTGATTTTGAGGAGGCTATCGATTGGTTAAGACAGGTGGACAAAGAGTATCAGTTGACCACTCCTGAGTATACAATAGACGATTTCATAGAAGATCTCAAGGCCAAGGGCTATATTCAAGAACGTTTGGATTTTAGTGGAAATGCGGGCATGGAGATCAGCTCGAAAATGGAGAAAGCATTGCGCAAAACTGCATTGGATCAGATTTTCGGGAAAATGCATAAAGGGAAATCTGGCAATCACAACACCAAGTACACTGGAAGAAGTGATGAGAATACAGGAGACTTTAGAAGTTATCAATATGGTGATGGTCTGGAAAAAATATCCATGACTGAGAGCTTGAAAAATGCGCAGGTCAACCATGGGATTGGTGATTTCAGTTTGTTAGAGAATGATTTGGTCGTAGAGGACACGCAATTTAAATCGCAAATGAGTACTGTGCTAATGATTGATATCAGCCACAGTATGATCTTATATGGAGAAGACCGGATCACGCCTGCCAAGAAAGTAGCTATGGCATTGTCCGAGCTAATTCTGACACGCTACCCAAAAGATTCGCTCGATGTGATCGTTTTTGGTAACGATGCCTGGCCTATAGCGGTCAAAGATTTACCGTACCTGCAAGTAGGACCATTTCACACAAATACCGTTGCTGGTGTGCAACTGGCTTTGGATATACTGCGAGGTAAACGTCATGCAAACAAGCAGATCTTCATGATTACCGATGGAAAACCTAGCTGCTTGAAAATGCCAGATGGAACGTATTACAAGAACCCTATGGGTTTAGATCCTCTAATCACCAGTAAATGCTACAGCATGGCTGGACAGGCCAGGAAACTGGGAATTCCAATCACAACTTTTATGATCACCTCGGATCCATATCTTCAGGAGTTTGTTGATGAATTTACGGCTTCCAATCGTGGCAAAGCATACTATACGGGGTTGGGTGGTCTAGGCGAAATGATTTTTGAAGATTATGAGAATAATCGAAAAAAGAGAATACGATAAACTATTGAATTATAATAACAAACAATAAATGGATTATACGAAGATTAAAACTTTTGGAGAGCTAAAACGTGCAGATTATACGCCTAGAAGCATAAAAGAAGAATTACGTCAAAACCTGATTGAGAAAATTCGTAAGGGTGAAACGGTTTTTGAAGGGGTGCATGGTTACCAGGATACGGTGATTCCTGAATTGGAAAGAGCCATCCTATCCAAACATAACATCAATTTATTAGGACTTCGTGGTCAAGCAAAAACGAGATTGGCAAGACTGATGGTGAATCTATTGGATGAATATATACCGATCGTTGAAGGTTCTGAAATCAATGATGATCCGTATCGACCAATTTCCCGTTATGCTGTGGAGTTAATCAAAGAGCAAGGCGATAACACGCCCATTGGTTGGCTGCATAGGGACGAACGTTTCTCCGAGAAATTGGCGACACCTGATGTAACGGTAGCGGATCTGATCGGAGATGTAGATCCCATCAAAGCGGCGAATTTGAGACTCAGTTATGCGGACGACCGGGTGATCCATTTCGGGATGATTCCGCGTGCCAACCGCTCCATATTTGTGATTAATGAATTACCTGATTTACAGGCGCGAATACAGGTTGCTCTATTTAATATACTACAAGAGGGAGATATACAAATCCGCGGGTTTAAATTGCGGTTGCCTTTGGACTTACAGTTTGTCTTTACGGCCAATCCTGAGGATTATACCAACAGAGGGAGTATTGTGACACCCTTGAAAGACCGTATAGGTTCTCAGATTCTTACACATTACCCCACTTCAGTGGCGGTAGCCAGAACGATCACCGAGCAGGAAGCAGGCCTGGAAGTCCAGCAAAAGGAGCAGATTTACGTGCCAGAGCTAGCTCGTGATATCTTGGAGCAAATCAGTTTCGAAGCGCGCGCTAGTGAGTACATCGATGAAAAAAGCGGAGTTAGTGCGAGAATGGGAATTACAGCATTTCAAAACTTATTAAGTACCGCTGAATTACGCATGCTAAAAAATGGAGATTCAGTTACCTCGGTGCGGTTGAGCGATTTTGCAGGAATTGTTCCTTCCATTACGGGAAAGGTAGAACTGGTCTATGAAGGAGAACAACAGGGTGCCTCCAGTGTAGCAATACATTTAATTGAAAGTGCGATCAAAACCTTGTTCCCAACCTTATTTCCCAAAATAGAAAAATTGGAAAAGGAAAATGAGCGATATCCCTACGATGAAATTGTACAATGGTTTTTGAATTCAGATGGAATTCAGCTACCCGATGAAATAGGGGATTTAGAATATCAAAATACCTTGGGACAGGTAGATCCCATCCAGAGCTTAATCCAAAAGTATCATCCGGATACAAAAAAAGAAGACATTTATTTTCTCAGCGAGTTTGTTTTGTGGGGATTAACTTTGCATAATAAATTGAGTAAATATAAATTGGAAAACGGGCTAGAATTTCAGGATAATTTTCAGGGATATCTTAGGAATAATATTTAGCATGTGCTGAAACAATATGAGGTATATAGCACTCCGGAATGAGTGCTATTTGTTTTTTTTTGTATCAAACAATTTAATGATTATTTCCCCCAAAAGATATCTTCGGCTTCTTGGTCTTCGGAAAATAACCAGACCTCTGTAATTTTTTCAGCTTCAACTTTAAACAAATCAATACCCGCCATATCCATTTTACGTTCATCAATAGTACCACTGAAGCGCAGGGGCATTGCTACCAAATTACCATTTACCATTAATTGTCCATTGGGCGTTAAGGTAAATGTTCCAGTAGAAACCTCAATCATGCCACGAATCATCTTACCGATTTCGTCCGCACCTTTTTTCGACCCCGAAAATTGATTATTTCCGGGTTGATGCCATTGAACTTCTTCGCTGAAAAATGAAAATGCGGTCGCAATATCGCCTTTTGATAAGGCTTCAGCATAAGCCATTATTACTTTTTTAGCAGTCATAATATTCTGTTTTTAAATGTTTATTGTGTAAAATTAGAACATTACTTACCTTTGTACAAGTACTTACCTATTAGTGGTGTACTTACCAAGAGGTTAGAAATAGTGATTATCAGATGAAAAAAACTCAAAAAATAATTAACAAGTCAGACGAGAACTGTCCTGTCAGAAAATCATTGGTATTATTAGGTGGTAAATGGACATTACTAATATTATTTCAAATAAATGAAAGAGTTTTGAGATATGGGGAACTTAAACGGTGCATTCCTAATATTAGTGAAAAAATGCTAATCCAAGAATTAAACTTTTTAGTAGAAAACAAGTTCGTATCTAAAAAGGCCTATCCCGAAATTCCGCCCAGAGTCGAATACCGCTTGACTGAATTGGGTTTAAAGACATTGCCTATTGTGGATAAACTAGCTTCTTTCGGATTGGAAAACTTGAAATAAGCAAGCATACTTTAGATGTTCCGTAATTCCAGTAATCTAAAATTTATCGCTTAGTTTTTTTAGCTTCAATTTCAAATGAAATGCTCTTAGGTTATCAAAATGGTATCTCTTATATACTTTTTGGTAGTATCTAATTTCGGGTATCCTTGTAATTTTGTGTTATAACAATAATGTAAAATATTATGAGAAAACAAGCATTAATCGTAATCGATATTCAGAATGATTATTTTGAAAATGGAGCTTTACCGTTAGTCAATCCAATACAAGCGAGCGTTAACGCACATAAAGTGCTCGAACACTTTAGAGCGAAGAACCTTCCGATTGCACACATTCAACACGTAAGTCCCGATGGCGCACCATTTATGGCTTTGGGGACACATGGTGTGGAAATCCATCAAAATGTAAAACCACTTAATGGAGAAAAAGTATTTCAAAAAAGCTATCCAAATAGTTTCAGAGGAACAGGTCTTTTAGATTTTTTAAAAGAAAATGAAGTAACCGAAGTGGTCATCACTGGGATGATGACACATATGTGTGTTGATGCAACCACCAGAGCCGCATTTGATTTTGAATACAAGTGTACTGTAATTGGTGATGCCTGTGCTTCGCGTGACCTTGAAATCCACGGAAAAAATATAAAAGCAGAAGATGTGCACAATGCATTCCTTGCTGCACTCGCATTCTTTTACGCTGAAATAAAGAATACTGAAGAATTTCTATCAGTCTGAATAGATCACGCAAGAAGAAAAGTCGGGTTAAAGTTTGATTTTACAATATCCCAGAATGTGTTTAGCTTTTTAGTTGGGGCGCCCCCTTGCGGAATTTAGAAAAGCAATAAACATAAATTAAAAATGGGAAAAAATTTCCAATACATTGGGAGGTCTCTACATCGTCCGCCAATTGCCCCGGAGTTCCTTATATCCATATCATCATTTAAATAAACAGCTTTATGAAATCAAAGATCACGGCCGTATGGCAAGGAAGTTTTAAAGAGGGCGTAGGACAGATAGATGCCGAACATTCCTCATTGCATAATGTAGCGTTCAAACCTGTTTTTGCAAAAAAAAGCGAAGAAACGGCACTGACTAATCCTGAAGAACTTTTGGGCTCTGCACATGCTGCCTGTTTCAACCTTACCCTAAGTTTTATTCTTTCACAGGCGGGGTTTAATGCGGAAAGACTGGAAACATCCGTTGAATTATTATTAGAAAACAATAGTATTACAAATTCAGACCTTTCATTAAAAGCTAAGATACCTGGTATTGCAGAGGAGCAATTTCAGGAACTGGCAATAAAAGCAAAAGGAATGTGTCCAGTAGGTAATGTTCTTAAAGCCGAAATCAGCTTAAGGGCATTGCTAGTAAAATAAAAATTAAGCCTTGAAAGATGGCTTCTTTTAAAATAAATTTTGGCCAAAGAAAATATGAGTTCAACGTTGTATTTTGATAATCATATCTAAAAAGAGATGATTAAACCAAATATAAATTATGCTTTTGCTGCAAAAAATAGGACCAGACATACACTTTGGTTTCTGAGGATTAACTTTGCATAATAAATTGAGTAAATACAAATTGAAAAATGGGATAAAATTTCAAGATAATTTTCAGGGATATTTTAGGAAAAAGTTATAGCAGATGCTGAAACACTATACCATGTTCATTTTACCCCAAGAAATCGCCTCATGAATTTCCGATAAAATTAACTGGATTTATCTGGTAGTAAGACCTGATTAATCTATACTGGATATATTTGAGAATCAGTTTAATTCAAAATAAAAGTTAGTTGGAAAGCGATAGGGAGCGAAACTAAATTTAGGATGATTTGTTTTTAATCATAAAGCGGATAAGTGAATTTTTGTTTTAATTTCTTATTTTTATGTATTGGCTCTAGCGCTAAAAATGAATAGAATAATAAGCAACGATCGCGTTTGTGAAAATATTCGGTATATATTAAATAATTTATTATCAACTATATAAATCCTCATTATTATGAAAACGATCTTAGGTACACTGATATTTTTAATTTCCACGTGGGCATTTGCAGGCAATATGGATAGTCTTAAAAATTATGAAAAGTTTTTGCTAGGCTCCTGGAAAGCGAATAACGGAATGTTGAAAAATATCACATTTATGGATAATAACATGGTGAGATTAACCAGAAGTGGTAAAACTATAGATGAGGCATACCACTTGCATTATAGAATTGTGGATTATACTAAGGATAGCAAAACTCTATCTGTGGAGTTTCTTCAAAAGGAGTTAACAAGTGATGAGTTCAAAGTTCACAAGACGTTAAAATTAAAGATGTTGAACGATAATAAATTGGTGATCTGGAGTGCTAAAGGAAAAACCATAGATTTAACAAGGGTGATTTCTCATAACGAATTTCGATAAACTGATAATTAAGGTCTGCAATAGACCTATTATCCATACACAAAAAGAAACCCATTTGCACATAGATGGGTTTCTTTTTTGATTGCCAAAGACTATTTATTTTTTAGCTTTACTATAATTTCGCCAGATAATTTTCTTTCTTTTTTAAATTCTGCTCTAAGCGTATTGAGCACAGATTTGTATCTGGGATTATCGATTTCATTTATAATCTCCTGGGGATCGTTTTTTAAATCATACAAAATCTCAAAATCATGCTCTGTGAACTTAATGTATTTATAATCTTTCATTACCAAAGCCTCGCTAGCTGGTAGACCCGGTGAACCTATGACCGAATGCTCATAAAAATATTGTTCACGTTTATCGATTTTTCCTTTGAATTGATCTATCAGATTAACCCCTTGCATCGATTGTGGTGCTTGCAATCCTACCATGCTTAAGATCGTGGGGGCAATATCGATGTTCAATGCAAATGAGTTACTGTCTTGTCTTCCTTTCGTATGTTCATCAAATGGATTATAAATAATTAAAGGAACTCTAATGCTGGGTTGAAAAGGATACCATTTTCCCATAATCCCATGTTCACCTAAGGAAAAACCATGATCACTGGTATAGATGATAATGGTGTTTTTATCGATACCTAATTTTTTTAGCTTGTTCAATATTTCCCCTATCGCCTGGTCTACCCCGGTAAGTGATCGGTAATAATCCTTGCTGCTTTTCTGAAACAGCTCCTGATTAGAGAAAAATCCATACCATCTTTTACGGGCAATATTCTCATCGTTTCTGAAAAAATCTGGAAATGAATTCCAAACTCCTGAATCCCCAGAGGCAGGAAAAGGTACCTCTACCTCTTCGTAAAGATTCTTAAACCTATCTTGAACTAAATAGTATGCAGGTTTATCTTCTGTAGGATCGATCTCATGAGCAGAATAAAAGTTCAATTGCATAAAGAAAGGAGATTCCGAATCATAATTTTCCAGCCAAGAGTTTGCTTTCAACGCCACATTGTCTGTCTGATGAATTCCATTTTCCATCCAAGGAATATTTGGATCCCATAAATCAAATGAGGAAATGCTGGGATTCTTACCTACACCAAAAGAGCCAATCCAAGCTAACTGATAACCATTCTCACCAAGGACCATAGGCAACGTGTTTTGAAAAGCAGAATCTGTGAATCCAGTTGAAAAGTCATTTATGCCATGTTTGAACCGGTGTTGACCACTTAATATGGAAGCCCTGCTGACCGTACAAATCGCTGTAGTTACATAGGCATTTTTAAATTGAATTCCAGACCTAGCCAGCTGATCCAGATTGCGTGTCTGTATAAATGGATTCCCAGCGATTCCCAACGCATCGTGACGGTGACTCTCGCCAACGATTAGAATAACATTTGGTTTAGGGGAGGAGGTCCGCGCTTGGGGAAATGCGCGTACAAATCCTCCAAGACTCAAAAAGATCAATAAGAATAGGGAAGCAAGTGTTGATTTGTTCATTATATGTGTCTATTACTGATTAATATCCTGGATTTTGTGCTTTAAAGATAAAATTAATAATTTCCCTTAAATTTCGTTGATCGGTTTTATCGTTTAAAAAGTGTATAACCTTATGATGGATAAGTTATTGAACTATGTGATTTTAATTTCCCTGCGAAAAAAGAGACTACTAGGTTGTTGTTTATTATCCAGCTAATTGTAAATATTAAATTTAATGTTTTTGAATTGGGATTATTTCATAGTTCACTATCTATCTCTTCTGAGTATATTAGGTATACCAGAAGAGGTCACTAAACGAAGAAATTATTGAAATTAGGTTATGTTGATTTATTTGCTTTCTGTTAGCCCTTAATGAAGAATTAATTTAATAACATCTTTAATTGATTACGGATTTTTCGATGATTTCTTATTGTAGAAACCAGGCCATAAGAGTTATCTCAAAAGGCTATTTTACTTTAAAAACGCTTGATACATTCGCCCGTTTTCAGCATACAATATTTCGACCTTTTGCATGTATATATTTGGACATGAGGCATTAGGGTTCACAGTTATTATGCAGTTATTAGTCTTTTCTGCTTTTCTCTGCTTGTTTTAATTTTTTCTCAGCCCTTTTCTCCTTCAAATTTTTAACAGCGGTTTTTTTGTCGTTGCTTTTCTGTACTCCCTTTTCTTTTGACATAATCTTTTTTTTCTAAGATAGCTCTTTTTATTTGGATGTTAGGCCACCTTAATGTAATAATAACTTCATGATTTTTGAGACATCCATGTTTCCAACCTTTTGGTGGATAACTAAAAGGGACACAAAAATGCTCATAATTTTAAGTTAATTTTTGAGCTGTTTCTTACGTGAACCCAAGGATTGTATCCGTATGGAAAATCTACTGTTAGCTTGTTATTTCCTGAATATCCACCATAGCGCCAACACTAATATCTGGGTAATTGCATTCCTTCCACGTACCAAGTTGGAATTCTAATCCTATTATCGATTGATTAAGGATAATGGCAAACAAATCGTCATCTCAATTGTAAATTTATTTAATACAAAAAATGATTATTATGAATATAGAAGGAATTCCGGCAACTAACGAAAACAAATTAATAAGGAATATGATTTCACAGTTTTTAGATATACAGGAAGGTGAGAACTGGTTGGACGAAAGTTTTAAAAAGAAAATTGACAATATTCCGGTAGAGCAAGTTTTTAAAAGACCTGTCCCCGAACTGCACAGTGTTGGTGAGCTCCTCTCTCATCTTTTAGTATGGCGCAGAGCATCTATAGATAGACTCACCGGGAGGGAGACGAATCTGTCAATGGATAGTCCCGAAAATTGGCGCACAAACCAAGAGCTTATTGAGGACGGCTGGGTCAAGCTCAGAGAGGATTTTTATCAAAGCACCTACCAACTTCTCGAAATATTGGGGGACAAGGAGGATTCCTTTTTAGAGAACACTTACCGTGATAAATATACATTTCATCATCTAATCGAAGGGCTGATCCATCATGACCTTTATCACCTTGGACAAATAGGAATCACAATTAAATTTCTAAATCTTAAGCAGGCTGGTTAAGCGGTTCAAAAACGATAAATAACTAATTAATGGTTCTTAAATATTCTCTAATAAGGTCGTGCCTGTTTAACGATTATTTGGAGATTGGTTGAAGTATACTTCATCAAAAACAATTTCTCCCTGATTAGACAATTTGACGTTTTTGATTGAACCAGTACCAGCGAAGAATATATGCAGACCTACAATTTGGAAGCCTGTGAGAATAGATGACGAGGAGTTTTCAGATTGAAATGATGATTGGTGGAATGTTCTTTATTAATTCAACAAAGTATGAGAAACCAAAGGTATCTTTTGCTTCCAGATACCGTTAATTTTAAACTCATTTCCTGAATCTTTATTTTTGATGGTAAAGGTATACTTACAAGTTCTCTCTAAATATTCAATTTGGCCACTTATTACGGCAGTTGAATGGGGTCTCATTGTTATATGTTCTTTAGATCCATCGGTTTTGATGAAATTTTCATGGGTAATTCCTTTTTTATAAGCCACTTGTTTTGACCAAACGTTGTATCCATCTTTTATCACCTCATCCATGAAAATTGAAGAGTCCTTTTTATTTAACCAATCAAAAGCACCATAATCTTCGCTGGAAAATTCCGATTTATATTTTACGTCTTTGAATACCGTTGTGGTTTCTATTGTTTTCTCTTGGTCAGAATTATTTACAAACGTAAAAGAGCTGCAACCTTCTGCGCTAATGTATATTTTTCGACTACCTTCGAGTTCTTCAATTTCTTTTTTAACCAGTTCATACTGTGCTGCTCTGCTTTGAATAAAATGCATTTCCTTTTGATCGTTACCAGATAAAATCCCAATAATAAAATCTCTAGGTTCATTGCTGAAGTTTTCCAATAGGGTTATTTTTAATGTATTATCCTCCATTTTTCCAAGCCTTAACCATCCATCCTCTAATTCCGCTTCACCTAAATTTTCTAATTTTAGTGGTGCTCCATTAGTTTCTTTCAAGAACTCGCCGGTTTTTCCATCTTTAACATAAGAAATGGTCCATGCATCCGATTTGATTGATACCATATCTGTAAAGCCTGATTGCAACATAATCTCTTTTAAATTGGGATCAATTAGCTCCATTTCATTATTAGAATCGTCTTTAGCACAGGAGTTAAATAGAAGGACCGTGCAAGCTAAGACAGGTATAGCCAAAAATAAGTAGAGGTTAGCAGTTGGTTTCATAGATGATGTATTAAGGTGCATCCTAGAATTGGTTTAGCATATTTTTAACCAAGATAATTAAAAATTCAACTAAAACAAAAAATGCTTAGGCTTTAGATCTCTTGCTTATGTTATACGTTTAATATTCTGCTCATACTATAGTTGTTAACATGTATATGGAGAAAAAATCTTTCATTAACAAGGAATAGTGTAATAAAAAATTTACTTTAAATTCACGAAAATTTGAGAATGCAGACATAAATATATAACATTGTCAACCAATTAACCTTTAATATGGAAATCACAGGAATTTCTTTTAACAATTCAGAAGATAGTGAATTAGTCAGCTTTTGGTTCATCGCTCAGTAGTGTAGTCAGGAAACCTTCTAAACCTTAAAATACTGCTCTTCTCTGATTATTAATCAAACTTACCAACTATAGTGGAGCCTTATTTTTATTAAAAACTAAAAGCGCAATCGGAAATTAATCACAATACTCAAACATTGGATCCTGAAATATCCCAAAATTAACGCACATTGGATTATGTCTTTGGTGTATTCAAAACAAATTCTTCCAGTAGCCATTTCCAATCTTGTCCAAATTCAATTGGAATCAACTTACCGTCAGGGCTGATTAGTGCCTTTGATGGATAGCCATTGATTTTATAGTCTTTTTGAACCTTGCCATCGGAGATCAGTACGGGAAAGGTATAATTATACTTGGTCATGAATTCTTTAAGGTCTTGCTCCTTATCATAGCATGAAATAGTCAGTACCATTAATTTATCGGTCAACGAAGATAATTTTTTTTCATAAAGTGCATTAAATTCAGGTAATTCGGCCACGCATGGTGCGCACCAAGTTCCCCAGAAATCAATGAAAGTCCATTTCCCTTTGAATTGAGATTGGGAAACATCATTGCCCGCTAAATCTTTTAATAAAAAAGCCGGGGCAGTTTGCAAATGCTTAAGAACATCATTCTTAAGAAAATCTGCAAACCCTGATTGACCGTAATTTTCATAATAAAATTTCTTTAGAATGGGATAGTTTTTAGCAGGTGAGTTTGAAAATTCGGTTATGTATTGTTGTAGTACCCCATCCTTTCCAAATTGCTTGCCTAACTCTGTCAAATAATCCGCTGTGTAATCCTTCTTACTTCCTGTGAAATGCTGATCGTAAAAACTTTGGTATTCATAGTCTTGAGATGTTTTAGGAGACAATGTATAGGCCTCTTTTAAATAGATCATACCTTCTTTAGGAGATTTTTCTTGTAAGGCCTCAAACATCAAAAAATTAACGTGAGCCAGATGAGCCTTATTTATCAGTTTTTTATCTAGGTCCCCATCTTCTGCTAAGATTTTTAATCGTTCTAGGGCTTTCTCATAATCGCTTAGGTCAGTTCTTCCATTAGCAAACTGCGCTTGGATCAGCATAATGAAATATCGTCCAACATTCCCTTGCTTCCAGTCGGAGTTAGGTAGAGCGTACAATTTATTAATACCGTCCTGAACAATTTGATTGTCCTTTGAATCTTTATAATTTGCCCATATTAGCATAGGGTCTATGGCTCTTTTCTCTCTTTCGGATAGGTTGGCAGAAATAGATTTCATTCTTAGCAAGCTTGCTTGACGATCTGCTTTTACGCCTTGGGATAATCCCGATTGTAAATAGTCATAAAGCTGATGGTCGGAGAGTAAAGAAACTGTTTCTAGAAAATCTTCGTCTTGTAGCTCTTCAATTTGAACCTTATTAATAAGGTGATGGGTATTAGCGAGTTTTTTACTAGGTATTTTAATCAATTCCCTGTTATAGGATTTATAATCACCCTTCGTCTGATAAGCTGATAATATACTTTTTAGATAATTGATATCGGATCCAAATTCATTTTCATAATCACTGATATACTGGAGGAATTTAATGCTATCTAATTCTTGATTGAATTTAAAATACTTACTCCAATGACTGCCTTTCATGATCATCTCATGATATTTGATAGTAAGGGTTTCAATGGGGTGTTTTTTTACTTTGGATAATACTTTGATGTGAGTAAATTTATAAGGTTTATCATCAACCTCTGTCACATGTTCAAACTTACCCTGTTTTGAGTGGATAAGGTTTGTTTTGGGATCGAATTTAATTATTTGAAAAAATATGGATGTATCAGTTTTAGATTTTTCCACCGTCCAGTTATTTTTGTTCTTCTCCTTTATTTCATATTTAAAACCTGATTTATGAATTTCAGACTGTTTCAAACTTTCATTGGCGAGGTCTGAAAGATCAAAGAAATATATTTCATCCAAGAGACTTTTATACCCATGGTAAAAATAAGATAAATTCTCTCTAGTGAAAATCTGTTTTAAAGCAAATTCATCAGAAATACTTGACAATCTTTCGTTAAAACCTATACTATCGATCACTACACCTTCTTTTTGAATTGTAAACTGGATTGGTAAATAACTCTGCATCAAATGAAAGAAGTTTCCTGAATTTCTAAGGTATTGGCCCATATTTTCAGTTTTCAAGCTTGAGTAATGTACCGAACTATCTTTTGGATCAATATCTTCTATGCCATCTACCCGCATTTCAGATGTTTTTTGATTACCTTTTTTTTCTTTGGTCTGGTGTATAGATATATAATAGATCTTTTCAGACAAGCTACCGTTCTGGTCAGTCTTTTCTATTATTTTATAGTAAAGTGGTTTATTTTGCGCAAACCCTAATTGAGACAAAATTAGTAAGGAAATAAAAAGAAATTTCTTCATGGTAAATAAATTGGTTCACTAAATATACTAGTAATGAGTGTAAACTGAAAAATTTTTTAATGGTAAATAATTGTTTAATCATTTCTTAAAAAATTATATTCCATTATTATTCTTTTCATATATGCCTAAATCACAGTTCTCGGAACCCATAACTTTATGTATGGGCACATTCCTAAGCACGACAATCCTCAATATCAATTTCAAGATTTTTATTTCTACGATTTGCCAATTTATAGATTTTCATAATGGCAAGTATTTAGTTAACAGATTGTTAAATATGAATAATAAATAAAAAAAACTATTATTTTTAAATTTAAACTTAAATGACTCCTATGAAACAACCTTTTACGTGCCTATTTATAGTATCCATTTTCATCTTGATAAGCTGTCAAACTCCTAGAACAGATTCAACAAGAGATGAGTCATTAATTGAGACCTTTAAGATGACGTCAATTAGTGTGAAAGACAATTTTGTTATCAAGGTTAGTTTACCCACAGGATATAAGGATTCAAAGGATAAGTATCCTGTTGTATTCCTTCTGGATGCAAATCTGTATTTTGATATTTTTGCAAGAGCACTGCGTGATTATGGGAACGTGGGTCTATCCCCACAGGCAATACTTGTTGGTATTGGTTATAAGGATTTCCAGGCTATGGATTCATTGCGGCAACGTGACTATACGTATCCAAAAGCGATTGCTGAATACGAAATGAGCACAAGTGGTGGAGCTGACAAGTTTTTGGAGTTTATCGAAGAGGATTTGTATGTGAAAATTTCTAAATCCTATAGAATCGATCCCTCAAATGTTGTGCTTTATGGACATTCTCTTGGCGGTTATTTCGCTTTATATTCCTTCCTCAAAGCATCGAATTCTGTGGACGGCAAGATCAATAAATTTATTGCAGCCAGTCCTTCTCTGCATTACAATGATTATTATCTGCTTTCCAAGAGCAACCAGTACCGTAACTCCGATTCCAATAATAAAAAAGTATATATCTCTTACGGAGGGCTTGAAAATTCGGATGATCCATCGAGTTTAAGTTTGCAAAATATTTCAGATACGTTGGTTAAGAATTTAGGAAGAGAAAACCTTTCTTTTGATATCTATTCGAATCTTGATCACATGGATACTCAATTTCCTTCTTTTTTTAAGGGGTTGAATTGGATCAGCAAAATTGACAAAACCAATTGATAGAAGCTTGAAGTCCCCTTTCTGGTTAATTTTAATTTGCGTTCTAGCTGAAGGAAACATTACCTTAAAAAATAATTTTTTCCCCTTAAAAGGTACTTGGGAAAAATATTTGCTTTTAATCGTTTAATCGTATTGTGAAAAGTTTGTATTTCATCTGAGGAAAAATTATATTAGTAAAACAACTACTAACTTCTTATGACCATTAAATTATTTGTTTCACTTTTGCTATTGATTGCTTCAGTCTCTCGACTATCAGCGCAAGATTTATTGGATAAAACAATCTGGCAAGGGGAACTAAATACAATTCGTTTGGTTTTAAAAATATCTAAGGATAGCATAACCGATCAAAATACTGCTGTTTTCGACAGTCCGGATCAAGGTGCCATGGGTTTGCAAGTTTCTGAATTATCAATTACAAAAGACAGTGTGATTGCTTATTCTGCTCAAATAGGAGGTGGTTTCTATGGTGCTTTTAATGCCGATAGAACAGAGCTCGTGGGAGAGTGGAAGCAGGGTGGAACAATGCCATTAGTTCTTAAAAGGGTCGAAAAGGACGTTGAAATTAAAAGACCGCAAACACCCAGGGAGCCTTTCCCATACATAGAAGAGAAAGTAATTTACCATAATCAAGACAAGTCAATTCAGTATGGTGCGACACTAACCTTACCCGATTCAAACCAGAACGTTCCAGCAGTTATTCTGATTACTGGATCTGGTCAGCAAGATAGAGACGAAACATTGTTTGGTCATAAACCGTTTTGGGTAATTGCCGATTATTTAAGTAGGAATGGTATTGCTGTCTTGCGGGTTGATGATCGGGGAATTGGCCAAACCACGGGAGAGGTGATGAATGCTACCTCTTTGGATTTTGCGGATGATGTTTTGGTTGGTATGGAATACCTAAAAACGCGGAAGGGGATTAATATCAACAAGATAGGTTTGATTGGTCATAGTGAAGGAGGAGTGATTGCTCCTTTAGCAGCGGTGAGATCTCCTGATATTGCCTTTATCATAAGTTTGGCGGGGGTGGGAGTTAAAGGAATGGAGTTGATGCAGAAGCAGATGGAAAGGAGTAATTTGCAGCTTGGACTAGATGCTCAGCAAATCAATAAATTAGATTCATTAATTAGCATGATCATTGATCTTTCAGTAAATTATACAGAAAAAAAAGAAATACAACCAATATTTGCAAAGAAAATGCAGGCATGGTTAGATAGTCAACCAGAGTCATTCCTTGAGAAGCTTGGTTATAAAGGCCCTGATGCAAATCGCAATATAGATCAAATGGCGGCTCATTTTTTCATGCCATGGATGCGTTACTTTTTAACATACGACCCTTCAACTACGCTCGGGAAAATTAAGATACCGGTGCTGGCTCTAAATGGAGAAAAAGATACGCAGGTATCCGCTAAAGAAAATCTCGATGGCTTCAATAAATTGCTTACAAAAGCGGGAAATAAGAATTTTAAGACAATGATTTTGCCTAATTTAAATCATCTTTTTCAACACGCGCAAACTGGAGATATAAGTGAATATGCCATTATTGAAGAAACCATTTCTCCAGAGGTTTTACATATTATGAAAACCTGGATAAAGAGCTTGTAAGGGAGGTGAATTGAGAAATTAATTTGACAAATTTTAAGATAAAGTGAGGAACCTAGACGTGAAAAACGGATTCAGATTATTTCCCATACAGGAGGGTTTGATGGTTATTTATTTAATCCTAAAAAAATGACCCAATGAGAAAACCCAAAAAATAATTCGGATACAGCACAGTACAGGATGGTATTGAAAAAGCAAAAACTTACTATTGAACATTCTTAACCTTGAATAAATTATTAATTGTTATTCAACAAAACGATTAAAAAACCGATACTTTTATTGGGTAGCTTTAAGAATGATAATCGATGTAAGTGATTATTCCAATTATAAGCTAAATCGATTTATATAAGTTAGAGAATGACGTTTTTTTATTAATTACCTATGAATTCAAAGCTTACTTTAATTTTAAAGACAATTACTCTCCTGGTGTTGATGAGTAATTTTAGTTCAACATTCGCTCAAGAGAAGATCTCACCACAAGAGCAACCAAGAATCATTAATATCATTAATTTTATTCGACAAACAGACTATCGTGTGAAAAATGCAGACAGTTTGCTTTTCGATGCCACACAAAAGCAAGTTGCACTTTTAAAACAATATGCATTTCCAGGAACATTCCTTTTGCAATATGATGCATTGATTAATCCAAAATATCAAAAATTATTAACCAAAGAGCTAAGTAAAGATTCTGAAGTAGGGGCGTGGTGGGAAATTACAAAACCACACGTAGAGGCAGCGGGCATAACCTGGAGAGGAAATCATGATTGGGTTTCAACAGCTAATATTGCTTTTACTACAGGCTACACGCCTAGTGAAAGGGAGCGCTTAGTTGATGTGTATATGGCTAAGTTTAAAGGTGTCTTTGGACATTATCCCAAATCTGTAGGGTCGTGGTTTATCGATTCACATACCCTGCTATATATGTATGAAAAATATGACATCGTAGCTTCAAGCAATTGTAAAGATCAAGTGGGTACAGATGGATATACCTTATGGGGTGGTTACTGGAATCAAGCATACTACCCAAGTAAAAAGAACGCTTATATGCCGGCTCAAAAAAAAGAAAATCAAATACCCGTTCCTATTTTTCGAATGCTTGGAAGTGATCCTATGTATCAATATGACATGGGTGTAGGTACGGATGGACAAGGCGTCATTTCACTGGAACCGGTATATGAACATGCTGGTATGAATAAAGACTGGGTTGATTATTTTTTTGAATCTATCGTTAATCAACCGAGTCTAGCATTTAATTATGCTCAAGTCGGACAGGAAAATTCGTTCACCTGGAATGAAATGAAAGATGGATTGCTCATGCAATTTCCGATTTTGGATTCGCTGAAAAAAGCTGGGAAAATAAGAATAGAAACCCTAGAAGCTTCAGGAGAATGGTATAAAAAAGAATTTGCAGAAACCCCGGCCACAGCTGTTACGACACTTACCGATCATCGGAAGCAGGGAAACAAGAGTGTTTGGTATAACAGTCGCTTTTACCGTGCAAACTTATATTTTCAGAAAAATGCGTTTCGATTTAGAGATATTCATCTTTTCGATGAGAATTTTCAATCCGATTATTTAACAAAACCGGGAACAGGTGACCGCTTTTTTTACTTTACACTTCCCTTAGTTGATGGATTTTTCTGGAGTACAAAGACAGAACACGCTGGCCTACGTTTGATGAAAATAGATCCAAATGGAGAACGAGAAGAATTGATCCTATCTTCACCTATTGTTACTGAACGAGCTAAAGATGTATTGCAGACTACGAGCACTGATCAATATGGGCACGTTTTTGACATTGTGTTTAAAGAAAAAGAGATTCATGTTAGCTGTCAAAAAAAGTCCAAGAAGTTTCAATGGACGTTGGAATTAAATGTCCCGGAGGAGCGTTACGATGAACTTCCTTTCAAGACGGTTAATGCCTCTAATTTAGTTTGCGAATTTAGAAATTACAACTATCAAATCCAGCTTAAAAAAGGAAATGTAAAAAAAGGAGATGGGACTGATCCTGTTTTTGAACTTATTCCTATTGGCGATACATTAGTTATTGATACTCAGGTAAAACCATTATAATGATTTTTGCTAAGATGTGGCGTGAAAAGTGAAAAAACAAATATTTATTGAAATGAGAAAAATTTTATTGTTTGCAGTTTTGGGATTAAGTGGAAACCTTTATGGAAACCTTGCTCCAAAGAATGGTCAACCTACTGGATTGAAATGCGAACATTTAGTCAATCCAATTGGCATAGATGCCGAAAATCCCAGATTAATGTGGATGCTCTCGGATGACCGTCAAGGAGCTTTACAAACTGCATATCAAATACGTGTTGGTAGGGACTCGTTGGATGTTGTAAATGATAGGGGAGAAATTTGGGATACGGGGAAGCAGATAGAAGTGGATATTCTTGTTCGTTATTCAGGAACTAAGTTAACACCATTGACACGATATTTTTGGAAAGTTACCACGTGGGATAAAGATGGAAAAGCGCATTCCTCGCAGGTTGCATCTTTTGAAACGGGCATAATGGGAGCTAATCAGTGGAAAGGAACCTGGATTAGTGATCACAACAATATTCACCGTAAGGAAGCTCCATATTTCAGAAAGCAATTTGATGTCAAAAAAACCATTAAATATGCTCGTGCATATATTGCCGCTGCTGGTTTGTTTGAGCTTTCTTTAAATGGTGAACGCGTTGGTGATCATATGTTAGATCCAATGTATACTCGTTTTGATCGACGTACGCTTTATGTAACACATGATGTGACCAAGGAACTTCAATCAGGCGCAAATGCTATAGGCGTAATATTGGGGAATGGCTGGTATAATCACCAACCCTTAGCCGTCTGGGATTTCCACAACGCACCTTGGAGAAATAGACCTGCATTTTGTTTGGACCTTCATATTGTTTATACCGATGGAACAGAAGAAACTATCGTCTCGGAACGAGATTGGAAAACATCTTCTGGTCCCATTATTTCAAATAACATTTATACAGGCGAACATTACGATGCTCGATTAGAACAAAAGGGCTGGAACACGGCTAATTTTGATGATTCAAAATGGCAGGGAGTTCGCTACCGAAGTACACCATCAAATAATATTGTTTCTCAACAGGTTGCACCAATACGTTTAGTAAAGGCTTATAATCCAATATCTGTCAAAAAAATTGACGAGAAAACCTATCTGTTTGACATGGGACAGAATATGTCCGGGGTTACTAGAATTAAGGTTAAAGGTGCAGAAGGAACAGTGGTGAAAATCAAGCATGGTGAACGGTTGGATGAGCAGGGCCATTTGGATATGTCCAACATTGACGTATACTACCGAGGCGATAAAGAAAAAGATCCATTCCAAACTGATATTCTTATCCTTAGCGGTAAGAAAGAGGATGAATTTATGCCTAAATTTAATTATAAGGGTTTTCGCTATGTAGAAGTTTCCAGTAGTAATCCCATTGTGCTTGATGAAACAAATATCACTGCTTATTTTATGCACAGTGATGTTGAGCAAACAGGGACAGTCAAAACTTCATCACAATTGGTCAATGATCTTTGGAGAATTACCAATAACGCATATCTATCTAATCTTATGGGTTACCCCACTGATTGTCCTCAAAGAGAAAAAAATGGCTGGACAGGAGACGGCCATTTAGCTATAGAGACTGGGTTCTATAATTTTAATGGTATTACCGTTTATGAAAAGTGGTTGGCTGATCACCGCGATGAACAACAACCCAACGGTGTCTTGCCAGACATTATTCCAACTGGTGGTTGGGGATATGGAACTGCAAATGGGCTAGATTGGACAAGCACAATTGCTATTATTCCTTGGCAGGTTTATATGTTTTATGGGGATAGCAAACTTCTTGAAGATTGTTATGAAAATATAAAAAGGTATGTGGAGTATGTTGACCGTACAAGTACTAACGGACTCACGACTTTTGGAAGAGGTGACTGGGTTCCTGTTAAATCAAATTCCAATCTTGAATTAACTTCCTCCACTTATTTTTATGTAGATGCTACAATTTTAGCCTCAGCGGCTAAGCTTTTTGGTCATGAGGACGATTATCGAAAATATGATGCGCTTAGCAAAAAGATAAAGAACGCTATTAACACTAAATTCTTAAATCGTGAGACAGGCATTTATGCGGACGGGACGCAAACGGAATTAAGCGTACCCCTACACTGGGGAGTTGTTCCAGATGATATGAAAACCAAAGTAGCTGCTAATCTTAACAAGAAAGTACAAGAAACTGATTTTCATCTTGACGTGGGAGTATTAGGCGCAAAAGCTTTACTGAATGCGCTTAAAAACAATGGGTATAGTGAATCTGCTTATAAGGTAGCCGTTCAAGATACCTATCCATCTTGGGGATGGTGGGTCGTTAATGGGGCTACTACATTGCTGGAAAATTGGGATTTAGAGGCTAAACGAGATATTTCTGATAACCACATGATGTTTGGAGAAATAGGAGGTTGGTTTTTTAAATCTTTAGGTGGAATCTTGCCAGATCCTGAACATCCAGGATTTAAAAATATTTTGTTAAAACCCATATTCCCGGAAGGACTAGATCAATCGGAGGTTACTCACCGCTCTCCTTATGGCGAAATTGTATCTAGCTGGAAAAAGAATAAAAAAACCATTGTATATAATGTTGAAATTCCCGCAAACTCTACGGCTACATTCTATGCACCAGAAAATGTAGATGGTAACAAAATGATAGAATTAGGGGCAGGAAAACACCATTTAAAGCTAAAATTAAAATAAGTGTTATAGATAATTATCATACAAATCGGTAAAGTGGAAACTATACCGGTTTGTATGTAAGTTTAGATATCCCGAACGTATTTGATATCCGATATTGCACCCCGTTTTTTCTCCATCGCCTTTAGACTTCTACTTTATCTACATTTAACAGTTATTATTTTTCGATTTAAATGAGCAACCAAATCAAGAAAATCTTTCACTAAGAATTTAATCGTATGCGATAAAATAGATTACTGAAGCAGACTTCCCTGTTTTGACACTCCCAACTTCCGACAATAATAAATTATTCTGCGTGTTACATTAGTTTATAGACGGTTACTTTTTTTCTTGGTCTCTTCGTAATATTCTATCAAATTATTTAATTCATTAATATCTAAGTTAGATTTAAGATCTACAAATACATGTTCATCCTGATCAGTAATGCCCAACATAATATTTTTTATTTTGTTTCCTTTTGTTTTGGTGTTGATAGAGATTTTAGAACCATCGCTATAGATACTCATCAATTCTTCAAAATTATTATCTACTAGGTAGCTATCGAATTTTTCATAAAGATTAGTTTTGTCATCACCCGAAACAGTCATTAATTTAATTTTTTTGATTTTTTTAACAGCAAGTGCTAAAGCAGGATCGTCCTCTTCCAATTCTTTAATTTCCCCGCGAATAAACGTTTTCATCAGAAAGCCTGGTACATTGATGGAAACAATTTCAGCATCATTGGATAAATTGGATTTCTTAGCAAAGTCCATGTTTGCACTCCTTTTGATCAAGCAACTTTGCATGCTTATTAATAGGATCGTGGCACAAATAATTCCAATAAAGCGTTTCATAATTTTAATGTTTTAGGTCTTATATCTATTTGTTATTTACTAGTGCGTTGATGTCATCATATCTCAGTGATCCATCCAAAATCATAAATATAGTTTCACCTTCGGAATCGATACTCAATAGGAGATTGTCTAACAAGTCACCATCTACATTTTCAGCAAGGAACTTAATTTTATCTCCATCTGAGTTTATCACCAGCAATTCTTCATATTTCAGATTGTCAATTGCGGAGGCTACTTCATTTTGAATGACTGAACCAGCATTTTCAAATATCAACATCTTGATCGAGTTTACCTTGCTCAATAATGGTTTGAAGGTTTCTATATCGGCATCGTCGATATTCATTTTGTTTAACATCTTGAACATTGGTTTACCTATCTTAATAGATGTTACCCCTTTTTGTTCTTTATATTGCTCGAATATTTCATCCAATTTAGAGATCTGTGCGTGTGTGCTCGTCGCAACAAGCAGACTTATTATTAACATGAGCGTTTTCATAGCTTATTTTATATTTTAATTTTTAAATACTTGATATTTTCAACACCCTTCATTCCTTTTCTTAGATTTGAGGTGGCTAATTGCAATGCCGTTTCAGTGACTTCTATTGCTTTTTCTTCATCGTAGATTTTAACACCATTTATCTCAACATACAATTGTTCTTCTATAGCCTGCGCTGGTTCGAAGCTCTCTTTTGATTGCTGATGACCTTTTTTATTAGCAATGAAAGGAGAATCTTCTACTCCAGTGACCTTGAGGTGTGGCTTAATAATTTCTGGAGTTTCATCCTGATTATTTATACCTTGTTTGTCGTTCGTTTCAGGATATTCCATATCCAGAATTTGGTTATTGCTTTCCGTCCGTACTATTAGCGGTTTAACTTTATCGGCATTCGATTCAATTATTTGACGAATTACAAAGAGTCCTACTATTAAAGAGGCTGCAACAGCTGTTATCGTGATGATACGACGAGTCATTGGAACGACTTTCTTTACTTTAGGTTTTTCCTGTTGGTTAACCTGTTGCATGAAATCATCAAAGTCCCAATCCATCTTCTGCTCTGGCTCCCGAAGCATGGCAAAGAATCTATCTTCTTCCAGCTCTTTCAATCTGCGCTCCTGTTCCAAAGAAGTGTTACCTTTCCAAAACTGAGCCTTTAGCCTATCCAATTCTTCTTTTTTCATAATCAAAAACCTTCGTTAAGTTTAACCTTACTGTTGTTCTGGCCCTCGATAAGTTGACCCTTACTGCATTTTCTTCCAAGCCGACCATCTCTGCGATATCTCCAATCTCATATTGTTCGATGTCTCGTAGATACATCACCAAGCTTTGTTTTTCAGGAAGATCATCAATCATTTTCAAAATTAACTCCTGTGTTAATGGTGGATACTTTTCTGGTTGAGTATCAGCAGATAGCTGATTTAAATATTTCGCCTGACTTGCTAACCTTTCAATTTTGTTGTATGCCATATTCTTTACCATTTGCATGGAGAAAGCTTCTATGTTCTGCAGCTGCTCCAACTGATCTCTCTTTTCCCACAGCTTTAACATAACTTCCTGTACCAGGTCGTAAGCATCTTCTTGATGTTCCAAAAACCTATTTGCAAACCGGTAGAGCTTATCCTTTAGGACAAATACCGTATTTTTAAAGGTTTCTTGGTTCATCATTATTATTGCTTATTTACTAAAAGACAGGTATCTCTGCCAAATCATTACATCTAAATTGAAAAAAAATGAATATTTATTATAATCATCTTAAATACAGTTTATTAATAAATATAGTTCAATCCTTCGGAACCCAATGTATTTAAAGTAATCATTGTCTGTGAAATTAGAACCTGCTAGCTCGTATATACCCGGTTCCATTTAATCGGGATAAGAAAATAGAGACCCCATCTTCGTTTCATATTGGAGGCGGTTTCATACGAACAATTAAAGGGAAAGAAGCAAAAGAGAAGATGATGAATGAAACCCTTCAAAGATTCGAAATATTTATTTTCGAACAATATGAAAAAACCGTAAAAATATGGAGTACTTCATCAATAATAAAGGTCGAATTCATAATCATATAGTTTATCGAGACTTGAAAAAGAAGTGAGAAAACGATGCTCATAGTTCCAAGTCTTCTTTAATTGTGTGACAGGATAGCTTGGGTCTATGTTCATCAAGAAATGGTAAACATTTTTTTTCGATGATTTTAATTAATACCTACATTATATTAAGAGTTATAAGACCTTGTCCAACATACTAAATTTCCCTACCTTTAACCTATGAACGCCCAATTACCTATAACATTACCAGAGCACAAACTCAAGGAGATAGAAGCCATTAAACAAGTGATTAGTGACTTTGTTGCACCGGATATGATTATCCTGTATGGTAGTTATGCAAGGGGTGATTATAAAGACCAAGTTTATATAAAAGATGGCATTCGATATTTTTACATTAGTGATTATGACTTAATTGTAGTTACCAATAAGACTACTATAAAAGAATATCAATTATCTGAGGAACTTGAAAGAAGAATTAAATCACGTCCTGATATTAATTTCTTCATGTATGACATAGATTATTTTAATCGCGAGTTGTCAACAGGTAATTTCTTTTTTGTACCCGTATATTTTGAAGGGGTCCTATTGTACGATAACGGAAATAGTAAATTAATTGAACCAAAGCCACTTAGCCTTGAACAAATTAGAATTAATGTTGAAAATAATTATGAGTTTTGGATTGGTAATGCGAATACATTTTATGCTCATTTCCATTTTGATTATGATTTAATGTTAAAAGGTAAATCTAGATCAGGCTTGAACACTTGGTTTTTGTTTCAGACAGTTGAATCTATTTATAGTGCGTTATTGTTGGTATTTATGGGAATAAAACCTAAGCTTCATAATTTATACAAGTACCGAAATGCTGTTAATGCTATTTCTGCAGATCTAAATACAATTTTCCCTGAAGTAAAAGATACCAATGAAAAAAGATTATTTGACCTCTTGAACAGGGCCTATATTAGTGGTAAATATAAACTTGATTTTGAGGTAGATTTAGCTGATATTCAGGAAATAAGCAGAAGGTTAAATAAAATGTTAACCATTACGGACAAATTATGCCAGATTCGAATTAACAGTTTGAAATAATCAATTTTCAAAGTTCACTAAATCAACTAAGTTGATTTCTAATGCAAGTGCCAAAGCTTTTAAAGTAAGTAGGGAAGGGGAAATTATTCCTTTTTCTATTTTATGTATATGGCTATGGTCTATACCTGATAATTGATCCAATTTTCTTAAACTAATTTTTTCCCCCATCCTTATTTTTTTCCCCTCTCGAATATCTTTTAGGTATTGACCAAAAGCAATTGAAAATTTTCCTTCATCAAACTCCATATATCAAAAGACAATAAAAATTAAAAATATTTTGTAGTGTTATTTGAATACATTGTTTTAATTTGTTACCTTTGATAATACAATTATAACTAATACACATTCTTCATTCTGCGGACTGAAAAACAAAACGAATTGAGGAAGCCATGAAAAAAAAACTTTTTAATAGGTTTACGTGCAATAAGTTTAACTTCAAATCTGATGTCGGTTTTTCAGTGCTCAGAATTGAGTTAAAAGAGCCCCTAATATTAGAGGGTGGTTTATTAACCCAATCCAAGATGGATTGGGTTAATATTTTGGTATTGGTAAAATCACCTCCAGATTGATAATATATCATTATATGTACCCATCTATCTTTCGAATCCTGCCGATAACAAACCGATTAAATTCCCTATTGAGGCGCAAGTGCATGGATTTCGTTTATTTAAAATCTTATTAACAGAATAGCAATTGCCACTTTGAGGATCTTACTGATCCGTAGAGAAGCTATTTGCATTACCATATTATAACCATAAAAATGAACAAATTTTATGTGCGGGGAGAGCTATTGCCTAGATTTTTTAGGGCACCCCACGATTCAAATAAGATAAATTATTGTCTTCTAAGCTATAATAAAACAGCTATATCACCGATGAAAAATCGTCTTGTTAATCAATGTCAAGAACTTACAGATAATGATATCTCTCAGAAAGAAAGCGATACCTCTAAATTAAATCTATTGTATCAATTTTCAAGTAAGACAGATGGTTTTGTCAAAGTATCCAATGGCTTTAGCCTTTTTGATATTGATATATCAATTTCCGAAGTAATAAAAGAAAAATACCTTAAACCAATAGATATATTATCAAAAAAAATCTTTAAACACGGAGTATTAATACTAAAAGAGAAAGCGGGTGAACGATTGAATCCCATACAATTAAGAAATAGTTATTTGCTGAGGTCTAAAAAATGTATAAGATACAACAACAATGATAAGAAGTTCATCAGTAAGGTGTTAAAGGAAAGCACGGAAAAAAACATTTCTAATAAATATCAACATGATATATTAAAATCTTTAGTTTTTTTATCTCATATGATTGTCAGTATAGTGTGTTCTGGACAGCTGCCTATTGAAAACGTTAATTTGGATCGGTCAGCATCTAATCTGCGATCTATAGATTTTTTAATTAATTCGGTGAATCGAAAAGATTATGCGTTTTCTTCAGACAAGATTTTAAAACAATTTCCCCAAGCAAACCTTAGTAAATACCCTGCAGAATTATATGAAATTGTTGGAGAACAAGTTGCTCCAATCGCAGTTGGGGGTGAACTTCCTGATTATATTTTGGACATGCCTTTATGGATAGTAAATCCTTCCGACACTATTAAAGATGTTATAAGTTTAAGAGATTTGACAGGAAATGGCTTTCTATTATTGGAATTCTGGAATTCACATTGCAAGCCATGCTTAGAGTCTGTTAATCTATGGGAAAGTGAAAAAGAAAAATTCGGCAAGGATGTAAAGTTTATCGGTGTAGCAATAGATTATTCATATCGTGTTCCGTTGGAGATTAAAAAGCGAGACTGGAAAAGTATACATGTAATAGGTAGAAGTGCATTCGCCTTAAGTAAGTATTTCTTTAACAAAAGTGTATTGGGACCAATGGTTTGGATAAAAGATGGTAAATACTTTGGTGTTTCGCAAGGAGTTCCTAAGGATCAAAAATTATTCAAGGATATTCTCACTGGTGAGCTAGACCGTGTTCCTGATGATATAGTTTACAAAGTAAATTAAGAGAATATGACGATGAATTTAACTCTAAATATAAAATGGACTCAGTGTATCGTATTGTTAACAATCTATATTTCTCTAATCGGAATCGGTTTTGCTCAGGAGAAAAATATTACAATTAAAGGATACCTTCGGTCAAGTATAGATAGTACAAAAATAAAAGGGGCATCTATTTTTTTGATTGGAAAGAAAGAAGGGACGCTCAGTGATGAATCCGGTTTTTTTTCATTACAGTTTTCAGATTCAACCTCTGATATACGTATTGAACATTTGCAATACAAGTCAGTGGATTTTACTGTTGCGGAATGGAAAGAACAAAATAATATCTATATGATACCACATCAGTCCTTAATACAGGAAGTCGAAGTTATACATACTGGATATTTTAATTTACCAAAAGAGAGGGCAACAGGGGCCTATTCTCACATTGATGAAAAGCTTTTAAATCGATCGGTAGGAGATAATATTTTATCTAGATTAGATAATCTTGTTCCAGGCCTGCAATTTAAAACCCCTGAGGGTACATCAGCATCTGATATTAGAGTAAGAGGATTAAGCACGATCCATTCGGATGAAACGCCGTTAATTGTATTGGACAACTTTCCTTATAATGGTGATATAAGAAATATTAATCCTGCTGATATAGAAAGTGTTAGCGTACTTAAGGATGCGGCAGCAGCTTCAATATGGGGTGCTCGTGCTGGAAATGGTGTAATTGTGATTCAGTCAAAAAGTGGCAAATTCAATGGTCCAATTCAAATTAACTTTAATCAAAATCATACTTTAAATGGAAAACCTGACTTCATGACTAGTCAAAACAGGTTACCCTCTGCTGTTATTCTAGCGATTGAAAAAGAGAAGTATGAAAAGGGTGCTTATGTATTTAATGACAAAACAGCAATACCTGCTTATGTGGAATTATTGGAAAAACTTAAAAAGGACGAAATCACCGAAGAAGAATTTGAACGACAAGAGGGGATATTTAAACAAACAGAGAGTCGACAAGAAGCCATGAAATATTTATATAAACCTAATCATTTGCAACAGTATGCATTATCTGGTTCAGGTGGGGGAAAATACTATCGTTTTAATATATCATTAGGCGCTGACTTTCATAATAGCGAACAAATAGGGAATAATTCTAACCGATTTACCGTAAATTCCTCTGGAACATTTTTAACCAGTAAGAATTTTGATTTGACAACGGGACTAAAATATAGTTCGAGAAATGCTCAAATGAATGGGATAAGTTTTCAATCTTTAGAACACTCCTCACTTGTGAATAATCAATATATGCCATTAAGAAATGAGAACGGAGAAAACCTATCTATATCTACCAGATTTCCGTTCCAATATACGGATCAGGCAAGATATTTAGGTTTAAAAGATTGGAATTACAGACCACTAGATGATTTGAATTTGATCAATAATATATCTCAAGGAGAAGAAGTGCTTATAAGAGTTTCATTTAAACAAAAGTTTCTTAAATTTTTACATTTGAGCGGAAATTATCAATTTGAAAAAGGTATATCAGAGTCGCATACAGTTTACGATAAAAGCTCTTACTATGTTCGTAACCTAGTCAATAGATATACACAACCTGATAATAAACTAATTATCCCTGATAATGGAATTTTTTTAAGAAACCCCTTAGACAGAAGTACGGCACATTCTTATCGGGCTCAGTTAAATATGAATAATTTCAAATATAATATGCATTCAATTGATGCATTAACAGGTTTCGAAGTAAGAATGATGAAAAACGAAACTCTTCCTGGATCTGTCATGTATAACTATGATACAGAATTATTGACAGGTAATAGTATCTTAGACTTTCAATCTTTACACGCAATACGACCTTCTGGAAGGGCAAGAATACCGTTTTTAAACCCGAAACATGCAATGTTAAAAGATAATTTTCTTTCATATTATGGTAATCTTGGTTATAGTTATGCTAGTAAATATTTGTTGACAGGAAGTATAAGGTGGGATGCATCAAACCTGTTTGGAGTTAAGACTAATGAAAAAGGAACAGCATTATGGTCTATTGGAACAGCGTGGAATATTCATCAAGAGGAGTTCTTAAAAACTGATTTATTTGATTTATTGAAATTAAGAATTACTTATGGATACAGCGGGAATGTGAATAAAAATGTTTCTCATTATCCAATAATAAGAATTGATGAAAATCCATTACTGAATGTACCAGCTGCTATTATAAATAGTATTGGAAATCCTTCTTTAAGATGGGAGAATGTTAGGACTATTAATATAGGTTCAGATTTTAGCTTAAAGAATAAAATAGTTTCTGGAAGCATCGATCTGTATAAGAAGACAGGAATAGATTTAATCGGGAACACATATTTACCTCCCTCTACTGGAATATTTAATGATTATCTTATTAACTATGCAAATATTCAAACTAAGGGAATTGATTTGCAGTTGAATACTCGTTTAAATACAGAATCATTTCAATGGCGCGGTACAGTATTATGGAGTTTAGTTAAAAATAAAATACTCAAATATAATACTCCTGAAATGACCGATTTATCTTATTATTTTACCGGTGCTGCGCCACCACAAAAGGGAATTTCTAAAGATATGGTTTATGCACTACCATGGTATGGGTTGGATCCCATGACAGGATTTCCATTAATTTATTTAAATGGTATAAAAACAGATGATTATGCATCATATTTCTATTCTAAAAAAAGAGATGAGTTAATACAGTCTGGATCAGCTATTTCAACTTCTTACGGTTCTTTTCGAAATGATATAAGTTGGAAAAATTTATCTCTATCTTTTTTGATTCAATTTAAGCTCGGTTATGTTTTCCGGAAGAATACTTTGGATTCTGGAAATGAATACTATGGTATATACCACATGGATTACTTCAGGCGGTGGAAAAAAGCAGGGGATGAAAAAGTTACGGATGTGCCTCGAGCCGTCGGTTTTGGGGAAGGAAAGCCAATGCAAAGTACAGCTTATTTATATACTACAGCCCTGGTAAAGCCAGCTGATCATATTAGACTTAACGATGTAAAAATAGATTATGATTTCAGTATCGATTCAAAAGTAATAGATAGATTGAATTTGTATGTTTTAGCCCAAAATCTAGGAATTATATGGCGAAAAAATACAGAAAATATCGATCCGGACTACCATAGTAAGGAATATAATGTACAAAAACTTTATTCTATAGGAATGAAACTAAGTCTTAAATAATGAAGCATACAATTTTTATTTTTCTTACCCTTTCAATGGTTGTTATGGTAGGATGTGGAGACAAATTTTTAGATGTAAAAAGCGATCAAGCGCTACGTATTCCGACAACTCTAGAAGATGCTGAAGCATTAATTAATGGAATTATTTATCAGGGCGCCGGAAGAGAGTTATCGGTCGCTGGTTCTGATGAATACCTGTTATCAGATGGTCAACATAGTGCTGTTAGGTTGGTTTATAAGCGGAATGCTTATTTATGGTTAACCGATGTTTACGAAGGCGCAGATGTACCGGATTGGAATCAGTGTTATAATAGGATTAAATACGCAAATTTAGCAATAGAAGTGTTAGAAAAGATAGAAGTTAAATCTGCTAAACTATCCAATTTGAAAGCAATGGCTCTATTTCACAGAGCCTATAATTACTATCAATTGAGTCAGAATTTTATTGCTCCATACCAAGCTCGAGATTTAGATGCATTTGGTTTACCTTTACGATTAGAATCGGATGTTAGTTTAAATATAAAAAGATCAACTGTCTCAGAGACTTATTCACAAATCATTTACGACTTAAAAGAATCTTTGAAATTGTTTGATGGAGATTTTCAAAACGCAATTCAAGCGTCAAAAATTGCTTCCTTGGCTTTACTTTCAAAAATGTATTTATTAATGGACGAATATGAAATGGCATTAACTTATGCTAATAAGACACTAGATATTCGAAAAACCTTAATTGATTATAATTCGATAAATTATGATCAAGATTTTCCATTCACTGGAGATTATGGGAAGTCAAATCCCGAAATAATATTTTATGATAGTAATATAGAGGTTTTTGGCCTGGAAATGCCTGTAGACACATCTTTATTAGATCTTTATGAAGATTCAGATCTTAGAAAATTAGTGTATTTCACAAAGAACTCACAAGATAACTACCATTTTAAAGGAACCTATACTGGTTTCAGTATGCTATTTTGTGGTTTAGCAATTGATGAAATTTTTTTAATTAAGTCAGAAGCAGAAGCTCGACTAAATAAAATAGAAATGGCGAATGAATCGCTCAATGCCCTTTTGCGAAAAAGACATAAGACCGATGAATTTCAAGATCTGAAAATTGAGAACCAAGAAGAAATGATTAGAAAAATTTTGGTCGAGAGAAGAAAGCAACTTGTCTTAAGGGGAACAAGATGGGAAGATCTTCGTAGAAATGGTTATAATCCTGAATATTCGGAAAGTGTTGAACGATTAATTAACGGGAATAAATATTATTTAGAGTCATCAAGTCTTAAAAACACTTGGCCACTTCCTGATAAAGAAATTAATTTTGGAGGTTTCGTGCAAAATCCGAGATAAGTAAAGGTTAGGTAACGATTATAAACCAATTCTGTAAAGGCGATTCAAAATGTTTACAGTCCCGGTTTATAATCGCCATCCTTGTTTCTAATTTGATTATTGTTCTGATCGAGCATAACCGTCACCTGATGCCTCTGGCTCTAAAGGTGCATCTAAATTTTCAGCTTCATCAATGGTCAAATCTAAGATGTCTTCTGGATCATTTAATTGATCTGTATTGATTCGAGCCATACAAGAATCAGTTAGATTTTTGGTGCCACAAAAATTTCCGGGACTTGTATTATTTGGCGGAGTAGGAGCTATACCTGTGATTTTCAGATTACTTGGGGTCTGTCCTAATGATGGATTAACTACTTCTACTTCATACCATACTGGACCCGAAAACACCTCATGTGTATTGTGATATTTACTTATACCAGCTGAAGCTAAACTTCCTACTGCAATAGCCAAGGCTACCAAGACCATTGCATTTTTTTTGATTCTTTTTAACATTATTTTGTTCTTTAATTTTTCATAAATTTTGAGTTATATTATTCTTTACTATTTGTATAGCTTATTTTATCGTCTTTTTATTCTGGTGAAAAAGAAATGAATGCTATCTAAACCTTAGACCATTTTAGTACGAAGCAAGGACAAGATCCTTAGATAGTTTGAATAGTCTTTTGGCCGACGAGCCCTTCTCCCAAACTAGCCTAGAGTTCAAGTTCCGTTTTGTGTTATTGTGCTATTCAATTAAAGCCTATGTTGGCTTTGTTTAATATTTTCTGGAGCTTCCGTTATTGATGGAAATCTTTCGCTGGATTCTAGATAATTAGTTTGTATTTTCTTTTGCCACATAACACCAATAATGCTGATTACCAAGAAAAACAGATTGAACCAAAGATGTTGGTTCCAGTTCATGCCTGAGATTACCGAGCCACATCCACAAGGTAATTTTTCCCAGGCGCCTAGGAGTGCAACGCTAATATAGATAGTAAAGGTGGTCATCAATAGCGAGGATAGCCAAAATCCGATCCGCCTATATTTCGAAATTAAAATTAATACGACCGTAAAAATTTCCAGTATTGGTGAGATATAGATCAAAAAATAACCTAGTTTGTCTGCAAATGGTTGCCTAAGGATACCTGCTTGGAAAGTGCTGAAGTTTAATATCTTATCTAAACTTACAGGTATCCATAATATCAACAAGACTATAGTTATGATATGAAGAGCATAGTCCTTTGTTTTCATCTTTTTGTTTTCTTTTCGTTCGCGAAATCGAGAGTTAACCATTCTATTTTTGCGTTTTGATTAGTTTATGTTTACTATCACGTTTGCTAGTTACAATTCAAATGTATATCAAAAGATGTGAGATGCAGGGGGAGGAAATTCAACACAAAAGGTTCAATTTCAAGCATTATAAAGGAGTTAAATAAAAGATTGGGGGATGATTAGCATATTATTTAAAGAAGTAGATTCTTATTGATTTCTTAGTTAACGGATTAATAAGGAAGACATCTGCGGTTAATTGGTACGTAAAATTAGAGGGGAAAAAGGGGATAGCCCCTAGTTTTTTTAAATAATTAAATTTATCTAAAATCTTCTTCGAGAAACTTAGTCATATCTTTTAACTTGCGGATAACGGCATTGGCTTGTGGGGCAAGCTTGTCTTTATCATATTTGCCAAGGCTTTGATAAGTAAGCATGATACCCGATTGCGTACGGATATTAGGAGCAATTGCTTTTGCGGTCTCTTCTTTATTACCTGCGGTGAATAGATTTACAGCGTAGCCTGCATGGAAAAAGAGTTTCGCCTCGTTGCCGTTTATATTGAGAGGAATAAATGAATGGTTGTTCAGTAGGCTATTTCGCAGTGTAACCTTGACTATTTTTTTCTTAAGTTCGAGATAATTCTGCATGTAAGTTAATAAAGATTTACGGCAATGATTATAAGCCAAGTTTGATTTTATGCCGAAACGATTTAATTCCATCTCTAGGCGAAGCAAGGTGGTTTCAACATTCCCTTGCATAATTGCTGTTTCAAGTTGTTCATCCTGCATATTTTCCCAACGATTGTAAAAACCCATATAATTGAAATTAAAATTCACCAGCAGATGGATGAAACGATTAGTCCAGGATTTGGATCTTTTGTCTTCGGCTATGTTGTCCAGCGCATTCAATAGTTTAGGCAAGTAGTTCCGATGATTATAGCTAAGCTCGGGTAGTTTATTAGGGTGGAATAAGCTACTCATGGCATAACCCAACTCATCAAGAAAAATTACAGGTACTGATTTACTCTTTAGTTTCTGGATTATATCGGGCAGCCGCTTTGAAACGGATTCCTTTAAATCCTCTTGTTCATACTGTGGAAGGACATTATTCGGCTTAATGTGATGTCCATAGTGGTATTCAAATAACTGCAGTAAATCTTTTGCATTGTTGAATATGGCGATACTGTTAGGTTTCAAAGTCAATTGATCTAGAAGATGTATGAGTAAAGTATAACATTGGTTTGATGCCTGGGCAGCTATGTTAATATCAATATATTGTCTATAAATCTGAGTCATATCTACCATGGCTTTTTTGCATAATTCTTTAATAGAATCGTTTTCTTTTGAATCTATTTTGTATTCGTGTTCAAGGTAATGATCCACGGTTTCTTGCAATATGTATAGGGTTGACATCATCAGTATCACGTGTTTATTTCAACTAAAAATGATTGCAATCAGTTTGAAAATGTGATTTAAAATATCTCTTGTGATTTTAAATTTAAACAATTGTTTTTCAGTAAGTTAAAGATATAAAAATTGTTGTTATATGATCTCATTGATCATTCATCAATGGAATTGCGGGCTCTATAATGGCTTTTGCTAAGGAAAAATAGGGGAAAAGGGTATTATCTCGGGACCAACTTGGTATTACAACCTTTCCTTGTTGTTTTTTTTGCGGATTTGATAAATCTTTGTTTTTGATCGATCAATAGCCTTCAAGCGCTTGAAGCTGTAGGCCTGGTGCAAGACCAGGATATGGTTTCATTTTTAATAGGATAAATCTATGGACACTCAGTTGTTTTTAGAAATGTTTGATCTTTTGGACGTCATTCCTGTTTCCTTTGAGGAGATGGTTAGTGAGATTCAAAGTTCAGCACCGAGAAAATGCAAGATTGCATTTCCATTTTAATCAAATTTCCATTAAGCCGTTCTTTCTAGGACGGCTTTTATAAATAATAGATATAAAAATTTGAGTGTCGAAATATCGAATTTTGGAACTTGGACATATCGATTTCGAATTATCCATTTCCTAGCAAAGTTGAGATATATTCAAATTGTAATGTATTAATAGCTATAATCTTAATGTTAGAAATAAAAATTATGAGTACATGGAAAAAAATAATGACTCCATATCTTGAGCAAGATTGGATTGATTTTTCATTCTATTCGGCCAATATGCAACAGTTAACTGATGAAAAACAGGTCAGTGTACAATTAAAATTGTTTGAATCAAGTATGATCTATGCAAAGGAGCAGTGTACGTTAGATCTATTGGGGAGTTCAACTGATCAAATGACAGATCGATTAAAAAAGTTTCTGAAATTATCCCCTATAATTGTAACCTTTCATTATGGTTACTACAGGCTTTTACCATTATCACTACTAAAAATTGGATTTAAGATATGTATTATGGTAAGCAGGGATATTAAGAGTCAACATGAAAAATATTATTCAGATATACTACCTCCTGAAATTTATGCTAATCTGAAATTTATCGAAGCAGAGAATCCTCAGGTTTTCTATAAGGTTAGACAATCTATAGAAGACGGATATTTGATCTTTATTTATGCGGATGGTGGTACTGGTGCTTTATCAATAGCCAAGCAGGGGAAGAAGGGGTTTCAAAGTGTTGAAGTATTGAAAGGACATTTGTGGGTGCGAACTGGTTTTGCACAAATTGCTTACTTACTGGCTAAGCCAGTTTGTTTAATGATAGCTCCCACTCAAATTAATTCCGATTCTTTTCTATTAGATTATTTGGATTATTATTCTGCTTATACTTCTAAAGAGAATAGAAGAGATTTTACAGATAATCTTATAATATCCATTTATAGTCAGTTATCGAGCGCCCTTCTTAAGAATAAAATCCCTTGGGAAGGCTGGTCTTATGTGCATAGTTTTATTGATACATCAAAAAAAGATTTGAAATGCCAATCGGATATTAGATACATTCCTTTTCAAAAAGGTGAACTTTGTTACTTAATGGATAAGTTGACTTATGAAATATATAATATAGATGCATCTAGATATGATAAAATTATAAATAATAATGTTTTTTTTAATTTTTAGATAATTATCATTACCTTAAAATCTAGATTTATATTTATTCATATCATTAACCAATCATTTTAACCTAGTATCTTATGAGAAAATGGCAAAAATATACTTTATATTGGTTGGTTTATGGTGTTTATTTCTACGCCATTAATATTTTAGCGAATAAAGATATGACTATTTTTACAGTGCTTATCACTCTGCCATACTTCGCATTTGTTTATTATTCGATTTCCTATATATTGAACCATTACTTTCTCCATCAAAAAAGATGGACAGGTTTGTTTTATTTGTTCTTATTTTATGTTTGCAGTTCATCGATAATCTATTTCGTGTTATATGGGGGATTTGCGATTTCATTGGTGTATGGAGCCTATGTTGTGCCCAATTATACATTAACTTGGCAAGAGTTCCTGCAGACTTTGTTGATAATGCATGGTCACTTTAGTATTCTAGCATTGATTACATTTCATTACGATGGTAAACTTCTCGAATCCGGACAGAAAATTAAGGAAATGGAATTGAGGAGGCAGGCAGAATACGAGCGTAAAGAATTTGAATATTCGGCAATTGCAGCTCAAGTCCCTCCACACACATTTGCTAACATATTTTTAATATGGGAAGACACCTTGAAATTTATAACCCCATCTATAGCTGATCAAATGGGAAGGCTATATGTAATGATGCAATTTTACATGAAGGCGCATGACCTTAACAGTCCCAAAACTATTTTATTAGACGATGAAGTTCAAGCCGTGAATAATTTTATCGCTATTCATAAAGATATATCAGTAGAGGATAAGTTTATTGAGGTGTCTGTTTCGGGCAGCCTTATGCAGTTTTCAGTTCCACCCACGAGTGTCTATTAACCTTAATAGAAAACTCTATAAAACATGGTGACTGTAGTCAACAGGGCGACCCTATAAAAGTGGATATAACGGTTGGACATATGCGGTACACTATGAGTGTTCGTAACCGAAAACGTCCAAAGGGATATCAATCAATAAGCCATAGAATGGGGTTGCAAAATTTAAGGAATCGGTTGGAAATGATTTATGGAGACGATCATAGCTTAATAATTAATGAAGATGATAGTCATTACGAAGTACAACTGGTAGTTAAACTATAGCCAAAACACAAAATATGAGAAAATGGACAGGAATTATTATTGACGACCAAAGAGAAGCAATCGATCATTTATTGGACTTATTACAAGATATCGAATTTATAGATATTATCAATGAATTTACCAAGGAGAAGGACGCCAGACGATTTTTGCAGTCCAATCCGGTAGATTTCTTGATTCTTGACATGGAATTAGCCAATAGTACAGGATTTGAATTTCTTAATACATTGGCAAATCCCAAAATCCCAACAATTTTATATACTTCCTTCCAAAAGTATGAAGATATTGGATATGATATGGCACTTGTTGACGTGTTACTAAAAAAGGTTAGTAAGAGCAGATTACTAGGTGCTCTACGGCGTTTGAACAAACAACTATACGAATTGCTCCCCGCATCGGAAGTTCGTCTTGATGATAATTACTCGTATTTATTACTGAAAGGGCCAGTACGGAATCAACGTAGGTTGATAGAATGGAAAAATATCATATACATTATGACTGAGAATAAAAAAGTAACCATTTATATGGTAGGTGGTCAAACGGAAATATCTGGGGATACTTTTCAAAAAACAAAAGATTTATTGCCAGTAGAATGGTTTAAGCACTGTGCACAGGGGGTATTGTTCAACCGAAACTTTTTCTATCAATATATTGAAGGTCGTGTCACACTAAATATGAAAAGAAATGGAAAATATCTATCACTTCCAGTGGGAAATAAAGAAAGCTATCAATCCTTTTATAATTTTTTGGAACCCGATGTTGAAATATGATGGATAATTAGGGATTTCATATTACTCTGGTATCGATATCCAGTTCTGAATAAAGTTCGATTTGACATAACTATTGAAATACCTGTAAATAGTAGTATATTTAAAAACCTATTAAAACAATAAACAAATTTATATTTTAACTCATATACTTTAAAGTATAAATTATCCTACCAATGGAAGCTAATTAAAATAATAAAAAATGAGAAATATCTTTTTAATCTTCATTTCTTTGGCATAATCAGTAATATAGCTGCTCAAACTCGTGTTGATGATTACACTAAAGAGCTTCTAATTCTTTTAGAGAGTAAGCACGAGTATGAAAAAAGATTATCCTTAAATAAAGGAAAGGATATATCAATTGATACCTCAAGATGTAAAGCCAGCTTCGATAAAATTATCAAAAATAAAACGGAAGTTTTGTCCTTTATAAATAATTCAATAAGAACCGAGAATGATAAATTAAGCAAAAAGTCTGTTTGGTATCATTATCAAAACCCGTTAAGTTCTAAGGTTGATTTAAATAATAGAATTTCTCTTCTAACATATTTTAAAATTATAAAACATAGCTTAGAAACTAAGAAATATACTTCCCAAACTATCAGAAATTTCAAATAGTATATTTTAAACTGGATTATTTATCCTTTTTACGAAAATTAGAGCTGACATTTACTTGAATTCCGTGATTTCTGACTGCAATTATTATATTCAGCGAATATTTTGTATTTCTAAACTATCATTTTTTATGAGTTAATTCTATGTTCTACCGCTTGGATTAATTCTTTTGTGGAATAATAAGTATATAGAAACTCCTCTAATGTGCCATATGATTCGATCTCAGAAAAAAAATCTTCGTGATCTGTGCCATAGACTATTGGATTGTCAGGATTAGGATCACTCAGGCAAATAAAATAGAAATCAGGATAGCTATAGGACCATATGATTTGCATAAACTCAAGGCGCTTCCCTTTTACTACTTCCCGAACGTTGGATTCAACGATGATTCCTTCCCATTCCTTAAAATCTTCGCTCCCCGAAGTAAACGGAGTAAATTTTTTACTAATATAATAACTTTGTGCATTGGGCTTATCCTCAAGGTTCTCAGTAAAATAATGACTCAACATTTGTTCATAAAAATGTTCTTTATTACTTTTTAATAAATCTTCATGTTTAATGATATAGTCTGCCAGACCATCAATCGGTTCCATTTCTTCAGCCTTACTCCAAGGAGTGTCTACTGGTTTTGTGTAGAGCGGACTTTTTAACTTAATGGCTTGCAAATCTTCTTGTAGAGAGTTTCCTTCGAGACCATCAATATTACCACCTAACTCCAAAATGCGTTCTAAAATACTAGACTTCATATTATTAATATTTAAATTTTGAAAACGAATCCCCTCGTTCGGCATTCCTGGTTTAGTTTAAATGCCCATTAATGCTATGAGTAACGGCTAATTTGGATCAGTCAATAGCATCAAAATAAGTAATGCGTATTGATTCCCTTTTTTTATCCTTTGCACATCTTTGAAGAATGCATAAAGGATACGATGACCTCGATAAAATTCGGTTAACAATTTGGTATATACAATACTGAAAGGTCTACAACCTGATTTATTTACGACTACAAAGTGACTATATCGAATGATTTAAGGGACAATTGCAGCTTAAAGAGCAAGATTTCTCCTTTGTTATTATAATCAAGTGAAGTTTAAACCCGACCAACTGAGTTATTTAGATTTTCCTCAGTAGTGTCTTTGAAAACTATATGGTGTTTAATTAGCAAGATCTTGCCGAGTTTGAATAAAGGGTAGAATTGAGGTGTGAAATTGTCGTAGACTTATTTTTGAAGCATATTTTAGAGATACGATTTACGCTAAAACTCAGATTGAGTTGAGCGATGGAATTGAAATTCTTATAATTCTTAACTCCCAGGAATGTTATGTCACTGCTAAGGTCTAAAAAGGAGCCGGTAACTAGGAGGCGAGACTAGCCAATATTTATTAGCATCTAGCGTTAGATATTTGGCTCCGCTAAGTTTACGGAGCGGAGCTTAATTGAGTCAGGACGTTACCTTTTCTTATTTTTCATCGTCATTTTGGCTTTTGTACCACCGCCGTAATTATAGGTCTTGCTATTGCTTTCTTTCTTTTTATGGAAAGCACCGCCTTTTGATTCGTCTATTTCACTCTTTTCTTTTGGATTATTGGGCGCCTGATAGATCATAACATCATCAGGGAAGGGCATCAGAGGAATTTTCTTCCCTAAAGATTGTTCTATTTTTTTGAGATCAGGAAGTTCAAGGTCTGTTGCAAATGTGATAACGATGGTTTCATCGTTTGAATTTTTTAGAGCATGTTTCACAAAAACTTCTCTATTTTCCGGAACTTCAAAGTGGAAAATAAAAGGAATTCCACTTAAATCAATATCGTTTGAGCCTTCATTGGCAACAAAGAGTATTCGACATTCAGGGATTTGCTTAAAATCATTGATATCATCAATTCCCAAATCATCATGATAAACCGGGTTCAATACAGCAGCTTCTCCTTTTTTAACATGTAGTCTTTGAAATAGGTTATGTGCAGTCAAGCGGCTGTTCACAAATACAACAACTTTATCAAAAACTTCCTCATCCTTCATTAAGGAATTTAGCAAATTGATTTTGGTGGTAAAATTGGCCACTTGGTACAGCATCAGTTCATGCGTTTCAACGATCTGTTCTCCAAGTTCTTCAACTTCAATGACTGTAGCGAAAGGCATAAAATTATCTATCATCATATGCAATTTCTCATGTTCGACGGTGCTAAATGCTAAATATTGAACATCTCCGCAGCTTTGTGCCAATTCACGAACAGTTGTTTGCATTCCTTGTTTCACAATCTCTTCAGCATCATCGATGATGAAAGTCTGAATGCGGTTTAAATTCAGACCTAATTTAAGATAAACAGCACGGGCGCGGTTTGGGGTTGCTACTACAATATCAACACCACGGATTAAATCTTCAATTTCTTCTTCGATACTTCCGCTCGCTTTGAGTCCCATGATATGAAGGTCCTTATTTTTGCTAATGGTTAGAAAACGATCAACTATTTCAGCAATTCTTTCTTCATTAGGCGCCAGAATTAAGAATTTTGGTGCCTCATCTTGCGTGTATTTTAAACGCATCAATACCCCTAGAACGTACGTTGTAGTTTTTCCCGCACCTTCAGGGGCAATGGCAATAATACTATGGCCACCAATTATTCGGGAGAGTGATTTTAGTTGGATTTCTTTTGCTGTTATATAACCCAAATCGCTCATAGAAGCATGAAGACGTTTACTAAGCTTTAATTTATCTAAGGACACTGCTGAATTATTAAATGAATATGAAGCAGCAAAGTTAGCTAAAATTTAATTGGTGTTGAAAAGAGATATCGTGATTTTTTAGGACAGGGAACTCAATTCAATTGTTGAACTAAAAAATTAAACATGAAATGGTTCGTAATCTCTTATTATTGGACCGTCAGTTCAGGCGAATTAATCCAATGCAGTTTATCAGGAGCTTACCTCGCTATACATTGAATCAGCAAAGGGTTGTATTTAGCAATCTGACTATTCAAAATTTATGGGAAGTTGAGTTTTTATTTCAATACGCCTATTGTCTTGTTTAGCTGGCTCCCAATTGGGCATTTTGTTAATTAAATCCACCACCATCTGGTCATGCTTGGAACTTAAACCTGTAGTTACAACTGGATTTACGGCTTTACCAGCTTTATTTACCGTAAATTGTACAATTACCTTTCCCTTTAATGTGCTTTCTTTTACGAGTTGAAGGTTTTCAATGATATAGGCATTTAATGCGTGCTGACCGCCAGGAAATCGAGCTGAGCGTTGAATTCCTTTGTATACTGTGATAGGTTTTCCGTCTTTCATTTCTATCACACTAATGCGTTCCCATTCTTTGACAATCTCACCTTTCTCATTGAATTGACAGATTTGAACAGCTTGGCCTTCCTGATAGGTAGCCTCCATCTGTTTATTTCCATTTCTAAACCAGTAGATAAATTTTCCATGTTTCAGTTCGGGTTCTAATGAGGAAAAATAGCCTTCCATTTGGAGCGCATTTGTTTCGTAATAATCCTTTACATGAAATTTGTTTTGTTCAATCTTTTCAATAACGCGTGAATAGTGCCTTGCATCTACATTATCCGTTTTTTTCCATTTATTGTCATACCAAATAGTGTCTGCTGTCTGTGCAATACTTCCTTGGATGTAAAGGAATAACAAAAAAGAAAAGAGTAGTTTCATTTTCCTAAATTATACTTTATTTTTAAGAAATCGGGGGAGTCAGTGAGGTTTGCTGTAGATAATTCGTTTAATTGATTGCCCCATTTTCTTTTTTCAATGAGAAATTCATTGGATAAATCTCCTCATATAATCTGAATGATTTGTGGAGTTATTATTCCATAATAAGGATGGGGGTTTACGGTGGTTACGTATAGTCGGTTAAGATCAAGGGGCGGGGTTTCATAAAACCTCGCCCCTTGATCATGTTTGTTATTATTAATCAGCTAAAAAGCTGATTATGGTCGTCAGAAACCATATACCTCGAGTTCCATAAAACTTATATACGTCTGGGATTTAGAATCTTTAAAAACGATTCCTATATACCTGCCGGTTTTGGCTTCGGGTAAGTTAATTTTAAAGATATCTTCACCCTTGTAAATAACAGAGGCTATAACAGGTTCTCCCCAACTTTCATTCGGTACATCTGCGGTAATGGGTTGATCCGTAATATAAACATCCACTTCATTCATGTACCTCCAACTGACATTTGAGGGGGGAACGATGGCTATATGGTCTATTCTTAAAGACTGTTTCATATCTGTAACAACAACCTGCGGCATGGTACTTCCAACCTTAGAATGCCAGCCTGTTGTGGTATTTCCATCTAGTAACAAAGTAGGTTGACCACCACCACCATCACCCCAGTCGTGATTACCTGATCGTGCCTCGATACTCCAGGTATCTCTAGGATATTTAAATAAGAACACTTTTTCTGAGGTTTTCCATTCTTTTTTCATCAGATCAATACCCTTGGGAGGGAGAAAGACGGATCGGTATTCGAAATGTTTATTGGGATCAATGTCTGGTAAGACCAATATACTTTCTTCCACCTCGAGCTGAGCTGTCTTCACAATACCCAAGGAGTTTGTATAGCGCACCTCGGTGTAAACCAAATTTGGTGTTTTGTTTCCCCAGATAATGGTACCGATTCCCTGATCATCTCTGAGGGCACTAATATAGGTCCGATCTGAAGCTCCGATTAAGAAGTTCTCCCCATATGGAGTTCCGGTTCCTTCCACTGGAATTGATGAGACTCCCTGCTCATCATAGTTTTTTATATTGAAAGAATAGGAGTTCTCACTTAAATTAGATATATCCACAGACACGGTATCGCTATTTGGATCAAAATCTACCTTTAAGGAATCTACATAATTATTCCAATATACCATTGAATACTTGACTCCAGGAAATTTTGGTTTCAACCATTGTAGTCTCAACCTATTAAAGCCCGGAAATATCTTCAGTGAATCCGCTTTTTGTGGATAGGTCAGCCCGTTAGGCACAATGAAATCCTTATATTCGCTATCCATTTCCTTGCAGGCCGCAAGGAGCGTAATGAAGGACAATAGATATATAAAATACTTTTTCATCTCTTTTAAATTAATGTTATGAGCTTATTGCTTAATCAACAAATTGTCCCCAAAATACGAGCTGGCCTATAATAACCTGGCTCTTATTGGATTCAGTACCATATGTTTGAAAAGTAGATAACACTTTTACTCGTACATGGGTTACCGGGCGATAGGGATCTGGTGCCAATTCGGTTGGCATAATGTCAAATTCTGTTCTATTGTACCAGTAATCTCTATCTTCATCTGTAATAGGCCCTACTTCTCTACCTTCACGATAACCAGAAGGTTTAAACTGTTCTAATTCTGCGATTAAAAACCAACTCTCATCCCAACTACCATCGGGATTCGGGTTATCACTTCCCCATATTTGGAATACTCTTGGCGCGGTGCTAGAATACAGTTCATAATTCGGTCTTGGCCATTTTTGAATTCGGCTAAGTTTTACCTTCCTTCCTAAGTCAATTGTAAACCACTGTGGGACGGGCGCAATATGCGATGAAGCATAAAATGTTTCATCTGAAGCATCACCACCTAACCATAGATTTTCAAGCCTGTAACTTTGACTTCCCCCGGCCGTTTCAAAATAATCTGTCGGAAGGTTGGCATTCTGGAACAGGTCACTTGGAATTTTTTGCTCTTCGATAGGAGTCAGTTCTTTGAATATAGTGTCTGATTTGTTGTTCCAACGATCACGCAGATAAACACCAAATTTTGTAGGCTGAATTTTCAAACCTCTCCTTGGGAACTTAATTTTATCGGACTTTGTGTGGAAGGTTTGCATATCCACAAACTTCCCTGTTCCTGAGGTATCTGCCATCAAAACCATCGATATATCGGCATTTGTTTTGTTGTTTTCTAGCTCAACAATCACGCCGCCGAAACCCGATTCTACATCAAAGTCTACCGAGCGAACCGGCGGTGGGAGAGGGTTAATGCTCACGCTGACAGGTGAAGAAACTTTCTCGTTTTTCCCGATACTCACTAACTCAATATCCTGCGCGTCTGTGGTTCCAAAACCTTCAACAACCAGAGTATCTACATACAATGATGCCTTTTTTTCAACGAGCTCACCATTGCGTACATACATCGCTTTGACACCCAATAAATTGTTGTCATTGGGGATTTTAAATCTTATAATAGCCCCCCCAGAGGTGTTTTCTACATCGATAACTTCTACAGGCTGAGGTGCAGGTGCACTATCATCAATATAGTCTATTCTTCCTTCTTCCTTACATGCAATTACTGTAAGCCATATAGCAATACAAAAAAATAATCTTTTCATAATTTAAACATTCAAAGGTTTACCATCCAATATTTTGTACCAGGTTTGGATTTTGTTCAATGACCGAAATGCGCAATGGCCAGAAATAATCCTTCAAGGAAAACTGTTGTTTAGCCAATTGTACCTTCTGATAATAATCTTCGGGTTTACTTGCCGTTATTTTGTAACCATAGATTCCTTTTTCGTATTCTACAGCTGATCGTTTCCATCTCCTGAGGTCCCAAAAGCGCTGCCCTTCAAATGAAAGTTCAATCAATCGCTCTCTTTGAATAATCTCACGCATACCAACCTGCGTATTGTATTTGCCTGGGCTATTACTAAATCTGTCCCAAGCTGTTTTCACTCCTGGAAGTCCGGCGCGCTCTCTAACAGCATCTAAATACGTGAACATATCTGTGCTGCTTGCTCCTGAAGGACCTTCAAACTCATTTATTGCCTCAGCGTAGAGTAAATACAGATCCGCTAATCTCAACATCGGCCAAGGATAGGTTACAATGTCATAACTCGAGGCGGAACTTTGTCGGTTTTGATAATGAACTACTTTTTTCAAAAAATATCCGGTCACAGGACCCCAATCGTATCCTTTTTTCTGTTGAGCACCTCCTGATCGAGAGGCTATCCAAAATAGATCATTTGGAAGCGGATCATTTACCTCCGGTTTTTGACCATACCATTGTCCACCGTCGAAACCAAGCCAAGCATAAAAGCGAGGTTCACGGTCGAAATTTAATTGTACAGTGGTGTATCCTTGTCTAATCCTCCATTTTTCGGCATCCGTACCCTCGCGTAGACTATAAGGATCTAAATTGGCCCATTCCAGGTCATTCTCGATGGGAATCCCGTTTTTGGTGTAAAAAGTCTCTGCAATTTTTAATGGTGGTTGGATATGGCTGTAGAGATTTGGAATATCCGGATACTGATTGAACTGAAGATTTGGCGTTGCCGCTCGCTGCAGGTTTGCATTGGCCCCGAGTGAGGTATGGGTGTTTGCCCAAATAATCTCCTTATTCCATTTTTCTGTAATGGCATTGCGAAGGCTTAATTGGCGAATAATTGTATCGTTTAACCGTACCCGACCTTCATGCTCATAAAGTCCGTTATTAGCTTCAGTACAGATAGCAATGGCTTCTTTACACGCTATGGAGGCATCTTTCCATCTCGCTAAAACTTCTTCAGGGCTTTTAGTGGTATTAAACAGATGTACCCCTTTGCCATCAATTAAACCGGCCTGATCTTTATTGTTGTTAAATAAAGGACTGGCAGCGAATACCATGATTTTCGCTTTAACGGCAGCAGCAATTGGTTTGGTTATTCGACCCAGTTCATCGCGGCTCTGTACAGTTAGTGGTAAATCTGGGATTGCTTCGTTTAAAAGTTCGACAACATAATCAAAACACTCATCCATTGGATCCCTATAAACCCGTACTTCTTCTACACTAGCATTGATAGAAAGGTTTTCTCTAATAATAGGGATAGGACCCCATTTCTTCATTAAATGAAAATGATAATAGGCTTTTAAAAATTTAACCTCTGCAACCCATTGTTTCTTTTCCCATTCAGGGATATCCGGAACCTTATCAATATTTTCCATAAGGACGTTACACGCGCGGATTCCTTCATAGATGCCACCCCAATCATCAGCGATAGGGGCTGAGGCATTTTGAAATCCTCTTGCGATATTAAAAAGTCCGCCTCCCCAAGTTCCGCCACTTTCGCGGCGATCGATTACAGACCACAATTCATCGCCCGTCATGTAGCCCTGGTCACCATCCAAATTACCCTCGGATGTTAAAAAACCATAACAGGTATACAGGTAGCGAATCGCAGTGGAACGCATGCTAAAAGCACTCTCGAGGGTTGCCACTCCATCGTCGGGTACAATATCTAAGTATTTTTCACACGAAACACTTAGCATACTGAAAGCACCGAGAATGCAAATTTTGAGTTTTATATTTTTTATGAATATTTTCATCGTGTTATCTGTTAAAAATCAATTAAATGACATGTTAATACCGATGTTAAAGACCCTCTGTAGGGGATATCCTAAACCGTTTCCACCCATTTCGGCATCCCATAGTTTGAATTTGCTAAACATCAATAGATTGGTTCCGCTTAAATACACCCTAAAGGTGTTAAGATGAATTCTTTCTTTCCATTTTCCTGAAATTGAATAGCCGATTTCAGCTTGCTTTAAGCGCAAGAAAGTTCCATCACGCATAAACCAGGTACTTCGCTGGTTGTTATTGGGTACCGAGGTGCTGCTTAACCTCGGCCATAACGCATATAGATTTTGGTTATCTTCCGACCAATGGCTGTCTGCATACGCTTGTAATAATTGTGCCTGATTTTGATAAGGTGAAGGATCGCCATCTTCCTTCCAATTTTGGAAGGGTGCAGTAGCCTGAGGATCTATCCAAAATGATTCGTTGGACAAACCTTGGAAAAAAACGGAGGCATCAAGTCCCTTATAACCCACCGAGAGACCAAATCCGTAAATGATTTCAGGAGAAGTAGGATTACCAATTGGAACCATATCTGCTGCAGTAATTTGACCATCACGATTGACATCCAGATATTTAATGTCGCCACCCCCATATTGACCTCCAAACATTTGAGGAGGAGCGTTTTGGGCTTCAGAATCATCCATAAATAGACGTTCTGCTATAAATCCCCATTCTTGGGATAAGGAATGACCCACTCTGGAGCGGTAGGCTTCTTTATATTCAGGTTCCTCATAGACTTTAAATTTACTTGTCGAATAGGTGAAATTTGCTCGTGCTGAAGTCCAGAAATGTTCATTCCAGGAATGTTGGAAGTCAGACTGTATGTCAAATCCACGTGCTGAGGCCTCTCCAATATTTGCGCGAACGGGAGCTTGTAGTCCCATTGTCGAAGGAATTGCTGCTCTGGTCATCAAAATATTTTTTCTTTCTTCGGTAAAGAACTCCGCAATGATATTGGCTTTATTATAAAGACCAAGTTCGAGTGCGAAATTTTGTTTGGTTGAGCTCTCCCAGGTTATAGCTTCATTTGCGTACCTATTTATCCGAATCCCGGCAGCAGAATTTTCCAAATTCTCCCCAAACCATGCCCCTCGACCGGTATCATTCATATTTACCTGAGAGAGATAGAAAAATCTGTCCGCGCGGCCACCGATTTGATCATTTCCTACCAAACCGTAGGTATAACGAAGTTTTAGATTGCTAATGGCAGAGGTATATTTTTGGAAAAAGTTTTCATTGGAAACAACCCAGGCTACACCCCCAGAAGGGAAAAATCCCCAGCGGTTATTTGCTGCAAATCGTTCTGAACCATTATAACCAAAGTTGAATTCAAAGAAATATTTATTATCGTAGGAATAGGTAGACCTACCTGCCAAACCGACATTTCTGGAGGGTAATGATAATTGAAGATTCCCTTGGTTGGCCGCAATCCATTGGCGGGTGGTAAATACCATCAATCCGCTGACACCGTGTTTGCCAAATGCGTTATTATAATTAAGCCGAGTTTCCGAATAGGTCGTAGCCTCCACATCCTTCCCGCTCTCTCGATAATCCAGATATTCGGTTCCATTTTCATTGAAACGGTCCAGGTGATATTCTCCGGTAAAACTATCGTAATTTCCTTTGAGTTGATACCAATATGGTTGATATGAACGGATAATACTAAATTCAGCCAATCTGGAGATATTCAACATGGTCATCAGTTTTAAACCTTTGGTAATAAAACTCAAATCTTGATTGACCTCCAAACTGGCCAACATTTGTGAACGGGTTCGATCTGTATATCCTCTAACCATCTCGGCATAAGGGTTTCTGTAATTCCCCTCTTTGTTTCCAAACATGATGTGCTTGACATATTTAAAATCCTCATCCAAAGGATAGGTCGCCGGGAATAAAACAGGATTTGAACGCATTACCGCCTTATACATATATTCTCCGGATTGATTGGGACCATTATAGTCATCAAAATTTCCAGATAGGCGAACACCTAATTCAGTAGAAGGGGTAATATTGATGTCAACATTTGCCCGTAGGTTATAATTTTTAAAATCGATATTGTTATTGAAACTGTTTCTTTTATCTACCTTAAGATTTCCGTTATCCTTTGAGAAAGCAGATGATACAAAATATCGAGCTACCTTTCCTCCACCTGTGACGCTTAGATTTGCGCGCTCGGATACTGAATAATCGTTAAACAGCATATCGTACCAATCATTAGCAGGATAGATATAAGGACTCGAACCAGGTTGTAGCGTGTTTTCAATTTTATCTTGGGAGTAAGGTAAATCTCCCAGCGGATTTCTGGTTAAGACCGATTCATTGTGTAACTTCATATAGGTAATCGGGTCAGCTAGTTCAATTTTGCGGGTAGGTGTATTGGCCGAAACCTCGGTTCTAAAAGATATTTTAGCCGGACCCTCCACACCTCGCTTCGTTGTAACCAAAATTACACCGTTTGCTCCGCGAGCTCCATATAACGCCGTTGCAGTAGCATCCTTCATGATGGAAAAACTTTCAATGTCATCAGGTTGAAGACGCGCGAGATCCGTGGTGGTTAGTTCAATATTGTCAATCAGAATAAGGGGTTTAGTATTGGCCCCAAAAGTGGTAATTCCCCGAACGAAAAAGTCTGCATTATCTGCACCAGGTTCTCCGCTACGTTGATAGGCAATCATGCCGGCCACATTCCCTGCGAAGGCAGCAGTTAGGTTGCTTGCAGGAATTTTTAAATCTTTGGGTCTGACGGAGGTTACCGAACCTACGACCTCAGTTTTCTTTTGCGTTCCAAAACCAACCACCACAATTTCCTCTAAAGCATCTGGATTTACTTGCATAACCACGTTGATTTCACGCTGATCACCTACAGGAATTTCTTGAACCAGATAACCTACCATTGTAAAAACCAGGGTTGAGGAAGAAGATGGGACATCGATAACATAATTCCCATTTTGATCGGTTTGGGTTCCTCGTCCTTGTACACCCTTGAGCTGGACAGTCACACCAGATAAAGAAGTTTCACCATCTTTTACATTTCCAATGATTTTTAAATCCTGGGCCGAGGCCGATTCAAAAATCAACAGGTGAAATGATAAAAAACAAATAATTTTCAAGAAAAGAAATTTTTCATTTACCATAATTTAAGCTTGATATAATTAATTAAAAAATTCCAATAAAAGTCAACGTGTGGGTTATAGAAAATACAAGCATGCTTTGAGAAATGCTCACTTAACTCCATATTACACATTGAATCAAACCGGTTTAAGTTTGGTTAACTTTCGTCTATAAAAGTTTATTCGGCTTTTATAGACTTTAACTACAATTGAGGCTATCGTGTGATGCACTATATTAATTAATGCAATTTGGACACAGATAACTGTTGCTATATTTTGATTTATTTTAGTTTATGTTGGCTGAATTGGCATTAACACCTATTGCATTGTGTTAATACACAAATGTATAGTCCAGATCTAACATATGCATCCTGCGCTATCCTGCACCACCATGCACCATCCTGTATGACGCTTGTGATTTGGCTTGCCATTATCTCTACGCGGTATTGTTTATTACTTTCAGATCTCCAAAAAACTAGAAACGAGTTCTTTTAGGGAAGCGGTGGAGTGGGAAATAGATTGGAAAGTTAATGTAAACACATCCAGCTTGAACGGTATATGGATTGAGTTACCTGATTTTAAGTTAATAGAAGCCATTTTCAAAGAAATATAGGATTTGGGGTCAAAAATATTAGGGTATTTTTTCAATTAGATTTTTCTAATCAAAAATCAAAAGCCGCAAAGAGATTGCGGCTAAATTGAGCTTAGATTGAATTATAGAATGCGCAACACATCGTGAAACAATATCATCGTTACCTCAGAAAACGAAACTTTCTGGTTTAGCTTGATTATATTTTATTCTTGCGATATCCGAACTTCTTACCTAAAGCCAAACAGGATTGAAAATCCATTATTCCATCAGAACAGGTCAGATCCGATAGGCTAGCTGCAGCTACACATACGGCAAGATTTAAGCTCTCTTCCATGGACCATTGTTCATGTACTCCCATTAATAAGGCCGCTGCCAGAGCATCTCCAGCACCGTTATTACCCATGATGTAATCAGATGGAAGCGCTAAGCTGGGTTGAAATATTCGCTTACCATGGCGATGTGCGGCCCAAACCCCATCTGGAAAATGGATAATAATCCATTCGAGCACGCCCATTTCAAAGATTGTCTTAAAAGCTATTTTACACCGATCTTCCATAAGCTGATGATCATCTAGATTCATCAGATCGACTGCTGCGAGCCGGCTCGCCTCATATTCATTTAGAAACAGATAATCTACGTAAGGTAACGCACTGGGTATAATTTTGCAAAAGCGATCTGAGTCTTCGCTCACTAAATCTACTGTGGTAATAAAACCTTCAATTTTGGCCTTTTCTAAGATTTCTGAAGCCCTGGTTCGCCCGTTACTTTGCATGGTATCCATTTGATCCAATAAGAGCAAATAACCTAAATGAAAGATGCGTGCCTTGGAAAGACTAAAATCAAAATGATCTGTATCGAGTTTTGAATTTGCCCCTCGATGGTGAAAAAAAGTTCTTTTGCCTGTCTCCTTTACCGAGACAACAATCGTGTGGGAGGTAGGCAGATCTGAGACAATCTGCACTTGCTCGGTGTTAATGCCTATGGAATTACAATGGCTCAGAATACGTCTGCCGTTCGCGTCATTTCCAACCAATCCAATACCTGCTAAGGGGAAGGTTACACCCAATCGGGACATACCCGTCAGGATATTATAGGCCGAACCTCCATTGCTATAGAATGCATCCAAAATATTGACCAGGGATTGTTCCTGGGGAAATTTATCAATTAATTTCACTTCGTCCAGAATCCAATTTCCGGCAGCGAGCAATCCGGATCTATTTGTATTGTGCATGGTATACTATTTTTTCTGGTGATTGTTAGGTTCAATTGGAAATTTCATCGTTTGATGAGGGTATTTCCACGGTTTTGCTCTGTTCATGGGAGATTAGGGCGGCCGCAAAAATTTCATGACTAGCGATCACCTCCTGAAGGGTTACGCAACCAAAACTTTCTGACAATTGTCCCTCTCGTTCAGCAAAAAAGGCTGCGAGCATTTGCATTAATGCATCCGGAAAACCAGGTTCAAATATTCCACCGGTAACCGTAGGGAATGGAACTTGAAATCCAAGATCTGTTCGCTGCCAAGATTGCTCATTGCCTTGATTCCAATTGAAGGTCCACAGCGCTTTTATATCTTTTGTACTGTATCGCACACCTCCTTGTGTTCCATATACTTCAATGTACCAGGTATTGGTTTCTCCAGGTGCCAATCGTTTCATTTCCAGGGTCATCGGAATATCTTCCCCTTCTGGGTGAATACGCGTACTTAAAGTAGCGTTGTTCCAAGTATCTGCGGTAGCCCAATCGCCTTTGCCATCTGGACGTCTGGTGATAATCTTTTGAAGTTGTGCAAACACCAATGCGGGTTTCCATCCCAAACGAAGTGGGATATGGAGTACATGAATTCCTAGATCACCCATGACACCGATTTCCCCGCAGTACTGCGATTGTCTTTTCCAATTGATAGGTTTCAAGGGGTTCATATCGCTTGAATGTAAAAAGCCTGCTTTTACCTCAATGATTTGTCCTAAACGTCCTGATTTTACCTCTTCGATAACTCGCTGAGCACCTGGGAAAAAGGGCATCTCTGAGCTACATCTGGCAAATCGCTTCAAGTCGGTAGCGACTTTCGCAATTTCTTTCGCTGCATCTAAATCCATACCAAAAGGTTTCTCACCAAGTAAGTCTTTTCCAGCTTGTAGAATTTCAATATACAGTGATCGATGTAAATGATGGGGAACAGCAATGTAGACAACATCTACTAAATCACTTTGAATTAATTCTTTATAATCTGTGGTCAGTAGGCTAACCGTTTCAATTTGTTTATACCAACTCAGTGCTTGTTCATTTACATCACAAACAGCTTTCAACTGGACTTTGACGGGGTAATCATTCAAAGCAAACCATCGCCCAAAAGCGCTCGCCGCTTCTTTACCCATCAACCCGCCCCCAATAATTCCAACATTTACTGTTTTCATAATTTGGGCTTTAATAAGTGACTAACTTCATCGGGTTTGGCTCCCCGATGTACAATCTCCATTAATGCTTGTGTCATTCCCCCTGGATTGGCATGTTGAATAACATTTCTTCCATAAACAATTCCGCAAACGCCCTGTTGCATCAACAGATAAGTTCTATCCAAGATTTCTTGATCGCTGGCCTTTCCTCCGCCACGAACCAAGACGGGAATGTCACCTGCTACCTCCACCACACGATGATATTCTGATACATTGTTTGTGGGATCTGCCTTGATAATATCGGCACCTAATTCTACCCCTTGACGTACCAATGGAATAATTTTTTCTGGATCTCCATTGACCATATAACCGCCAGCCTCCTTGTTCGCACGAAAAACAAGTGGCTCGATCATTAATGGTATTCCATACCGATCAGCTTCTGGTTTAATCTTTAGTATATTCTGAATACATTGATCCATTACTTCTGGCTCATCTGGTATGTTAAATAGGTTAACTACCACACATACAGCGTCTAACCGAATAGCCTGTTCAATTGGATTCTCGATCATTCGGCTGAATAATGTTCTGGGAAGCTGTTTTCCATATACATTTGCAACATCTGTTCGAAGTACCAAGGAAGGCTTTTCTTTTCCGGGCATGGCCTGTAGGTAGCGGGCTTGCCCCAGAGTTAATTGTATGGCATCAGGAGCAGCATCCACTAAAATATCCACGGCGTTTTTGATGTTTTCTATACCCTGTAAAAAAGAGGGTTCATTAAAAAAACCGTGATCAATTGCCACATCAAAGCAATTGCCTGATGCAGCATTAAAAAGTCTATTTAAACGATATAATTTCATAAGTAAGTGTTAAAATATAAACAGGACAATTTTGAATCCGTTATAAATTAATGTGGACTAGATTTCCTAATTCCTGCATTAAAATATTGTCTTCAGGAAATGCATGTCCAAGATGTTGCCTGTAACCTTCTGCATAAGAGGTAGATATTTGTGCACCTCGTACTGCGGAAAAGGATTTCATAGCGATAATGTATTCATCCATTCCATGGTGCTCTTTTAACCAGCTACGTTGCGAGGCATGACAGGCCAACATTTGTTCTTTTAGGGCTATTTTGGATGAGATATCGATGATCATGCTTGGTTTGATATCGTTTCCGAATTTATCTTTACCCTCCAGGGCGTCCATGTAATATAGGTAGGGTGTAAAAAAATAGGGATCTGTATTTTCAGTTTCTACATTTACAATTCCAGCGCTGAAGCAAGCCGTTTGAACTAACTTGCTCGTCATCTCATGATCTACCATATAGCAAGAAGGGCTCATAGTAAGAACTACTTTGGGCTTTACTTTTCGGATCAACTTGATTGTTTTTAATATAGTCGGCCTGTCGTACAATACAAAAAGATCGTCACATTCCAGGCATTCATAGTTTGCTTGCAATAGATCAGCCGCTTTTTTTGCCTCTTTTTTTCGAATGGCACTGATGCTTTCGCGCGAAAGGGTGGTGGTCCCACAATCTCCGGGGGTCATGGTGGCCATTTCAATATGCCAACCCTTTTCTTTCAAAAGGGCTAAGGTTCCTGCGCACAAGATTTCTGCATCGTCAGGATGTGCTACAATGGCTAAGATGGTTTTGTTAATATCGCTCATTTGCTTTCTTAATGCATTTCGGTTTCAACAGATTTAATTGCTTTTCTATAGTAATGGAATTCTACATGAGGATGGTCTGCTAATAATGACATTGGGACAGCGGTGTCTACAATTCCCTTAGCAATCATGAAAGCCGTTAAGCGCATTCCAAATGGGTTATCGTGATTTCCTGCCTGCCAAATTGATATTCTCTCAGCATTCCAGGTTTCAAGGGGTCCTACAGTTAGTGCCTGATTGGGAACTCCAACCACATAACCACCTCCGGAGGTTCGCGCGTTTTGCATCAGCGTGATGGGATGTAAATCAACGACACGAGCTCCTAATTTACGGTATTCTTCGGGTGTAGGGGGCTGATCGATATAGGCACCTGTCCGAGGCAATGGGTCGTTGAATGCCCAGTGCTTAGTATCTCCTTGACCTCCTTGCATAGTCACACATCTGATTTGCTCGAAACTCTTGGTATAGGCTTGCAGGTTAGAGGCGAGTGGATAATGTATGTTTTGTTCCGGCATTCTGAGTTCAGGCTTTATTTGATCAAAGAGTAGGTTGCGATTGGCTTTTACAAAGGATAAAGGATGTGTTTCCGGAACTTCTTTACCATTTTCGTACCATTCATCCATTCCCCAAAAATGACAGTTCTTTAACGAAATATTTAAACTATTGACTAATTGTGCAACCAAGGGGAGTTGTTCGGTAGGACCAATGGGACCGCATATTCCGGCCGGCGATGAATCGGTGGCCTGTTTCCAGGCGTCAATATATTCCAAAGCTTCTGCTAGGTAAAATTCTTCCAAGGTATCGTGGAATATCACTCTGAACCCAGGGCGGCTCAGTTGCAATAAATCTTTTTCACTAAGTTGAGCTGCATCACGCATTATCTGTTCATCCAAGGTAGTATAATCCCACCACCCCTCTGCTAACATACTTTTTTTTCTCATCGTTAGGTTCTTCATATTTTTAATAAATTACGACTATTTCCTTTTCCTTTAAGAGCACGCTATAAGTGAACTACTTCGCCTGTTTTTATGGAACGATCACATGCAAAGGCAATGCGTAGGCTGTTAACAGCGTCCTCAACGTGGTCACTTAGATCCAGATCTTCTTGTATGGACTGAAGGAAGTAAGTTTGTTCCCGGTTGCATAGCTCTTGGTGGTTAGGTTCGTCCATTAAATCGACCCAATCATCCGTACGGGCGAACTTTTCATTGGAATCCAACTCGGCATAATGGCGTAGCAGAGATTCAGTTTTGGTGTGTGCTTCAATGGATCCTGATTTTCCCGCTCCACCAGCTTGTTTGGCTACAATGGAAACCGATCCTTTGGGTCCGACAACATCTTTTACGAAAAAGGCCGTTTCACTGATCATTGGTCCCCAACCGGCTTCATACCAGCCGACTGATCCATCCTGAAAGCGAATTTGCAGTTGGCCATAATTGTAATTGTCTACTGGGATCTCTTGAGTCAACCGGGCGCCAATGGCATACACTTGGGTTGGTCTGGACCTGGTCATCTGACACATCACATCGATGTAATGAACACCACAATCCACAATAGGGCTGAGGCTAGCCATCAAATTTCGGTGAAGGGTCCACATCGCTCCATCGCTTTGTTGATTTAAGTTCATGCGCATCACCAAAGGCTTTCCTAATTCTCCAGCCATAGCAATAAATTTTATCCAAGAGGGGTGATGCCTTAAAATATAACCAACAACAAGTTTCTTTTTCGTTTTTTTAGCAACTTGCTGTACATGCTCAGCTCCTTGGACTGAACTGGCAATGGGTTTTTCAATAAAAACATGGCAGCCATTTTCCATCGCTGCCACGGCGTATTGCTCGTGTGTATCCGGATAGGTTGAAATACAGACAGCATCAGGTTTGCTAGTCGCTAACGCGGTTTCAAAATCATCAAATAGTTCATATGCGTTTCCTAATTTTTCGTTTAGCGATTCTTTGCTTTTTCCGCGAGATACCAAACCACAAATTTCAAAACTCTCGAGTGTATGGTATGCCCATGCATGGGATGCTCCCATGTTTCCACATCCGACAACCAAGACACGGATTTTTTTGTTTTCCTGTTTCATTGTATGTCCTAACTTTATAAGGAGAGATCCTTAATGCGTATATTCTTCCATCTTACTTTTATCCCGCCTCCATCATGGATTTGCAAAGCGATAAACCCTTTTGCCGCACCGATTTTTTCATCCTTTAGATAAACCATTTGCTTACCATTTAACCAAGTTGTAATTTCATCTCCCTTGGCAAGGATTTTCATTGTGTTCCAGCCATCAGGCTTTAGGGCTTTTTGTATTTCATCTTCGGGTTTGATTAACCAGCCGCGTCCGTAAGATTCGTAGATACCTCCAGTATGTAATCCAGCAGGGGCAACCTCTACCTGCCAACCTTTAATTTTCAAACCATCTATACTCGAACGTATAAATACGCCGCTGTTACCATTGGCCTCAAGCTTAAACTGCAAGGTGAGTTCAAAATCGGTGTATGAAGTGTTCGAGGACAGGTAGCCATACTCTTTTTCTGGCCCACTCTCACAGATCAATTCGCCATTTTCGACGTACCATTTCTCAGTGCCATGAACGGTCCATCCGGAGAGGTCCTTTCCATTAAATAAGTGTTTACTTTGGGAATAGCACATACTGGAATTCAAGGCCAGCATGATGTAAATAATAAATGCAGTTATCTTCATAATTAGCGTTTTTGAGTGTTATTTTTTAGAACCTTTCAGGGGAATCATATCGAGTTTGCGGACAAACATTTCTGCCCCCTCTGATTGGACTTGGATCTTTCCTTTTGATGGTGTGACCCGTATTGCTTGATTGACCAGGATATCATTCAGGTAAATATCTATCGAGTCGCCTTTGAGGATGCAAACTAATTTGTTCCACTGCCCAACAGGCTTATCGAGATCTTTGGTACCACGGAATCCAAGCGTATCTTTCCATGCTGGATCTCGATCAAACCAGTTTATTCTTCCTTTATTGATCGTGACAAGCTCTCCACCAGGCTGATACACTGGGGTACCGCCATGACGTTCTGCAGAGACTGGGCTTGTAATCTTGAAAGCGTCTGTTCCATCGCCAACTACAATAAAATCACCAACGCCGCCTTCAATAATGTTGCATTCGATAGAGCGCATCCAAATGCCTGAGTATCCACCATCCGCACCGACAGAATGAAACAAGAGCCCATTATCTCTGGCTTTTTCTTTTCTGCTTCCAAAGGTTTTTTCTCCCCATTTGAATTCCATAATCAGTTTGTAATCCGCGTATTCTTCATTGGTCGTAATACAACCCCATTCTTCTCCGGAAATCCTGAGCACTCCATTGTTGACGGTAAAAACACCTTTTGGATCCTGGTTTATTCCACGGTCTTGGATAAAGACATACCACCCATCCAGATTTTTCTTGTTGAATAGGGGAATCGCTTTTTTTGTCTCAAATATAGGACGTGGCGCGTCAATATATGCCTGTAATACAAACAGGAGCATGAAGCATGTACACATAATTCCAAATATTCTTTTCATAATTAATCTCCTTAATTTAAATGTGGAAATAAGACTTTTAAAGCTCAAACGTTATAGATGTATTTTTAACGTGCTTGCGTTTTTTGTTTCTTTATTTTAGGTTTCTAATACAAATATATAAATCTAAGTTGTATATACAAGTTATATTGTGTATTTAATTTTCATCTCCCTTTTTCAAGTATTGAATCAAATTTGCCATTTCTTCTTTGGATATGTTTTTTTCCATTCCATCTGGCATTAGAGAAAGTCCCGAGTTGTTTAAAGATTCAATATTTTCCCTCAAGATAGCCTGATCGGTTCCTGTGACTGTGCGAAGCGTTAAACTGTTTTCATTCTCTGAAACTACCCAACCGGAGGTAACACGTCCATCTTTGGTTTTGATATGGACTGATTGATAGGAGGGGTATACCTCATAATTTGGAACCAAGATATGAAGCAAAAGTGCATCTGCTGGTTGATTGTTAACGCCTGACAAATCAGGACCTACCTGACCACCTTTTCCAGCATAAGTATGACAAGCACTGCATTGCTTTTGAAAGATAACAGCTCCAGCTTTTGGCTGAGCATCGTTGGTTGAGATCGTTTTGTATGCTCATATACAGCCATTCTATCTCCTGCTTCCAATTCCTTAAAAAGAATTTTTGCTTTTTCGGAAATAGCTGATTCCTTCATTTTGGTGAGTCTTACACGGTCGACTGATGAGATCTCCGCTGCCGCTATTTGGCCATTTTCGATTGCTGTAAAAAGAATGGGAATAAATGCTGTATTGGAGATGAGTGCTGCGATCACCACCGGTTTAACCGTTGGTGAATAGGATTTCCATATAGTATTTTGAGTGAGAATCTTTGCTCCCCGTGGATCTTGTAATTTAGCAAGGGAATTGATAGCTTGTATCTGTACCGCCGGAGCATATCGTGCAGCTAATAATTGAGCAAGGACATCTCCGGCTTGTTCGAAATTGCTAAAACCTAAAAGTGCAATCGCTCGAGTTTGTTTTTGAGAGTTTTGGTTTAAAGCTTGTGCTTTCAGCATTACAATAAATTGATCAAGTTTCTGGCGAGTTTGAGACCCGTTAATTGCGTCCAAAAGACCTTTTTTACTTATGGGGATCTCTTGCGTTCTAGTACTGAGACCTTCTGCAAGTCCGAGCATAGCAGGAACCCTCCACAGATCTAGAGAATCTGCTGTTAATAAGTCATGGAAAAATGTTCTTGATTCTGCCAGAGTTCCGCCATGGCCAAGTAAATTACCGATCTCTCGCATGACCAGAGCAAATGTTTCTTGTTCTACCGGTTCTATGGTACGGAAAGCGGTAATAAAATCTTGAATTCTTCCTTTTAAGCCACTGAAAACAGCGGCCCTGCTCCATTGGTTAATGCCATCTTTTGCTGCAATCTGTGAAAGGGATTGTACAGCATTAGAATGCTGCATATTTCCTAAGGCAAGGGCCGTGTAATAGCGAACCCGGGCAGATGAATCTTTGGCCATTTTAAACAGCAATGGCTGCGCATCGATATACATTCGGGGACTGGAAATTAAGATTTGTACTGCTTGTTCCCTCACATAGGCTGATGAATCGGCTGCTACCAGATCTAATAAATTGGAATTTAAGGCACCCATCAGATGTAATAACCATAATGCGCGGGTTTTTCCTTCTGGATTTCCTCCCCTTTGAATGGTATTGTTTAATTGGCCGATGATTTCTTTCGGTTTTTCAGCAAGCAACAGACCAAACGCGGTTGCTCTGGTCCATTCTTCTGAAGAGGATAGGGCACGTACTAAATCGGAGTTTGAGGAACCAGTATGAACATTTCCTATTGTATCTTGTTGCTTCATATTGAAATTCTCCCTCAAGACCCGGTATATGCGCCCGTCTGTTTTTCCACTTCGAAAATCTAGTTTATCCCTCATTTCCTGAGGAACGTAGGCAGGATGATCAATTATTTTTCGATGCATATCGGCAATGTAGAGTCCTCCATCGGGACCATGTTGCGCAAATACGGGTCGAAACCATTCGTCACTAGAGGCTAAGAACTCTTTTCCATCTTCAGCGATCGCTGAGGAAAAGCTTGGACCATTTTCTTGTACGATTTGCCGCTGGACAAGGTTTTGTGCAGATTCGCATATAAAGATATTTCCTTTGTGTTGGGGAGTTAATCCATTACCATTAAACACGACGAGTCCGCTGGCTGCGGTAAATGTTCCTGCATGTGATTTTCCCATTAAGCTCGGGATATAATCCGCAGTTGTTACTGCCTTACTAATGGGATAAACGATTGCCTGGGCTTCCACAGGCGAAACGTTTTGTACTGTTTGATTGAAAACAAGATGAGGGTTACGTGCAAGATTCCAGGGTTCCATAATCACTTGCATTACCGGGTGACGGTTGGAGGTGCCAAAGCGGTGGCCATAGGGATCCATGCTTAATCCAAATTGACTTTTGCCCCCGGTAACTTGAAACTCAAAGGTTTCTGGATGAAAACGTCCATCGGCTGAAGTGTATGTAACGGCTTGACGGTCAGGATGCTCTGGAGAGGTTATGTGACCACCGTTTAAGCCTCCTGTAACGTAAATCCATCCATCTAGCCCAAGGGTGGGGTGACTCATTCTTATTTGAGAGGTTTTGGTATCATTAAAGCCGGTTAGAATAGTTTTTTTGAGATCGGCTACGCCATCACCGTCGGTGTCTTTGAAATAATAAATATGCGGCGCGCAAGTAATAAATAAACCTCCCTTCCAAGGTAAGATTCCGTTTGGATAAGTAAGGCCAGTGGCGAACTCGCTCCGTTTATCATAGGTGCCATTTCCATCGGTGTCCGTGAGCAAGGCGATCTTTCCCAACTTGCTTGGGGGACCTTCTTCTACGGGGTCCGGATAACCACGATCCTCTACCACATACATGTTTCTGTCTCGGTCAAAGGCAAAGGCTACGGGGTCGATCACCAGTGGTTCACAAGCCACCAATTCAATACGAAGTCCTTTTTCCAACTGGAAACTTTCCAAGGCTTGCCGGATTCTTTCATTTTCATGTTTGGGTTTACAACTGACAATGCATGAACCCAGCAAAAGGATAAATAAAGTATATCTTATCATTGTTTAGTTTTGGTTATGGTTTTCTTGTCAAGTTTATCAGAAGAGCTAGAACTATTTTGTTGTTCTTTATGTTGATTTAAAAGATCGAATAAGGTTCCTAAGATTTTATCCGATGCCGTCTCTTCCAGATAGCTTGATCTCGCTCTCCAAGTCTCGTATCCACCCAAACGATGATGAGCAGGGGTTGGCAGGTACCCGTTATATCCGTTTGCTAATTCAATATTGAATGTAGGCTTAAAAGGACTTTTTTCTTTTAATTCAAGACCAATTTCTACAAAGACCTCTGCCGGTATCGCGGTGATGGCGAGGTCTCCAATACAGAAAACTTGCAATAACACATTGACCTGATCCGGATAGTCTTTTAAAAGTAAAGTTTCTCGGGCATAAATTTCTTCTAGGGAGGTCATCACTGGACTGTTCGCTTTGGCTACAATTGCTCTTGCACGTTGGATGTCTGTGTCGCTTGGTTTTCTTACGCCAAGTGAAATTTCCTTTTGCTTAGCTGCTAAGGCCACCCAAGTGTGTTGTGGTTGGTCTTTGATCGCCAGGTAGGCGGCACTGGCCAGCTTATTGGCTACCGAGCTCATTTTTTCATAGGCGGGTAAAGGATCCTGTTTTTTACCAGACCAATTGATATTATTGATGTCGCCGCTTGTTCCATTGCTCATGATGCCTACAAAATCAGGGGAGTGAGGCTCCTTTTTGACTTGTAAACGTTCACCAATATAATCAGCAAACAGTCCATAATAATCGGCTGAAATTTCACCACTGCCACCACCTCCAACATAATGTAATGAGTAGTTTGCTAGAACGGCGATGGGTTTGCCCTGGAGAGTTTGAAGCAATAAGGTTGGTACCTGTGGATCGATAGGTCCTGCAGCTTTCAGCATATTGACATTGCCAACCCCTGGATTCATTTTGACTTGATCTTGTTCACCAAATGGATTAGGAATAGAAGTTCCTGCTTTCATATGCCAACGACGATTAAACACCTCTGTTGCTTCTTCGCCAACTCCCCAAGCAACCTTGGCAGGAACTCTGTTCCTATGGGCACGAATCAGTGCATCTGCTGTGCGTTCAGCTATAAATTCCAAGTAAGCCGAATCCGGCTCGCTTTGAAATACACCGCAAGCGGTTCCTGCAGAATGCGTATGGGTAGCTGAAATCAATATGTTTTCAACAGGAATTGCTGTGAATTCAGAGGCCCTTTCTTTTGCTTTGTCAACGGTCTCTCGTGACACCATACAAAGGTCCAATACTACAAAACCCAATTGAGTGATGCCATTGTCTAGTACGATGGCCTTAGCGTGGATATCATCATGAATATTTTTGACCCGAACGTCCTGCATATTCCCATTTATGGAGGAACCTATTTTAGGTGTGATGTTGCTGATGGCTGCACCTGCCTGGAAGACCAATGATCTCGAGTCTGATTGACCATATGTTTTTATTGAAAACATCAACAGGCCAATTAAAAGGGTAGAGGTTATATTTTTCATCTAAGTTTGGATAGTTGTGAATCTGTATTTGCGTTAGTCTCCCGGTGACTCATTGCTGTAAATAGTGCCATCAATCATTTTGGAAGCAAGGAATAGTTTCTGCACATATGGAGAAGGTTTCAATGTGTTTTCTTCCCCTCATAATATTAAGATATCTGATGTCTTAAATTGATCAGTTAATCAAATATAATAATTGAACTTGTATATACAAGAGTTTATTTTAAATAAAATGATATTTTTATATATTGTGATTTTATATATCTTAAAATCAACTATATAATTACCTATCGTAATATTGTTTCTAATTTTGATATAAACATATTGGTGTAGACAAGTTTATCAGGGTTATTCACATTCTGTTATATGGTTTTTAAAAAGGGAAAAAATGATATCTTTAGAACTTCATTATTCTTGTCATAAATTCACCTGTAGCTCATGAAATTTTTAATAACCTGTATATACAAGAAACACTTGCTAAATCGTTAGGTTAATCGCTATATTTGTGCGGTAATATAAAGGAATTATGCAAAGATCAGGAACACCATTGTACAAGCAAGTTTTGGAGGAGTTGAAGAGCAAGATTGACGCTGGTCTTTTCAAAATAGGTGATTTGTTGCCCTCTGAAAACGAATTGTGTAAACTTTATTTTACCACCCGGCCAACGGTTCGGCAGGCATTGAAAGAGCTATCCAACATGGGGTACATTATTCGTCAACATGGCAAAGGGAGCATTGTCTGCGAGCCAAAACATGGGCTAGGTATCTTATCCTTAAAAGGCGCAACGGCTGGAGTGGGGAAGCATAGTTTAAAAACGGCTATCGTTACCAAGCCCAAGAAACAGCTTTGGCCCGAGCCGTTTGAATTTGAACTCTCTGCCCAGGAAAAAGAAGCAGGATCTATTTATTTTTCAAGACTTCGTTACGTCAATAGTCTGCCAACACTCTTTGAGGAAACCTATATAAGCAACATAAACATCCCTCGTTTTACCTTGCATAACCTTGAAAAAAATTCTTTGTTCGACACCTTAAAAAATTACCATGAAATAGAGGTGAAGGAAGGAGAGCAAAAAATATGGGCCATTGAAGCCTCCCCAGAACTTGCAGATCTTTTTAATATCAAGCCAAAAAAACCGATTCTGCATATGAAACGTAAGTTAAAAACGAATAGAAGTAATCTTTTTATCTATTCGTTTCTGTACTGTTATACAGATGAGTACTTTATTCAAGACTTTTTCTAATTGCTTTTAGACAATGATCTTTTGAAATATAAAACACTTTTTTGGGAGTTAGTTTATAATTTTTAAAATCGGTATTGATACAATGTCTTTATAAGCTTATTCCGCGTTTCCATGGAATAAAATCATCTTGCTGCAGGTGAACTGCCTTTGGAATAATTTCACCGCTGGCTACGCTGATGCAATAGTTTAATATTTCTTCACCAAGCTCGCTTATGGTTTTAGTTCCATCGATAATACCACCTGTATTGATGTCAATAATATCAGGCATGCGTGTTGCCAATTGATTATTGGTGGACACTTTAATGGTCGGGCAGATGGGATTGCCAGTTGGTGTACCTAGTCCCGTTGTAAAGAGGATCAATGTTGCTCCTGAAGCGGCTTTTCCCGTGGTTGCCTCCACATCATTTCCAGGAGTGCATACTAAATTTAGCCCATTATGTTTAATTCCTTCTGTATAGGATAACACATCCACAATAGGAGAAGTTCCTCCCTTCTTGGCAGCTCCATTGCTTTTCATTGCATCGGTAATCAGGCCATCTCTAATATTCCCAGGAGAGGGGTTCATGTGAAAGCCTGAACCTACCTTAAGGGCTGATTCACTATACATTTCCATCAATTGGGTAAACTTTTGGGCATGTTCTTTTTTGCGCATGCGATCCAGTAACTGTTGTTCTGCTCCGCAGAGTTCGGGGAATTCGGCTAGTAAAACAGATCCGCCTAAACTAACCAAAAGATCCGCGGTATGGCCAACAGCAGGATTTGCAGAGATGCCACTAAATCCATCACTACCGCCACATTTTACACCCAAGACCAAATGATCTAAACTGGCAGCTTTTCTTTGTTGTTTATTGGCCTCTGCCAACGCCTTAAAAGTATCATGAAGGCATTTTTTTATCAGTTCTTGTTCAGTTCCTGTTTTCTGCTGTTCAAAATGTAGAATTGGTTTCGAAAAGTTCGGATTCCGAGCCATTAGCTCTTCCAATAGAGCTTGCATCTGTAGATTTTCACACCCGAGTCCCAATACTGTGGCTCCAGCTACATTTGGGTGATCAATATATGCGGCAAGTAATTTTCCAAGGCTTTGAGCATCCTCACGAGTGCCTCCGCAACCTCCTTGATGAGTGAGAAACTTAATACCATCAATATTTTTAAATAATTTTTCCTGGCTTGAATAGGCACGTATTTCATGCTCATGCTCGGAGCTAGGTGCTTGGTTAAACGAGTTAATCAGATGTTTTACATACCGATCATAATCATTTGTTTTTCCGTAGCCCAAATTATGCAAGAGTGATTCTTTAATCACTTCAATATTGCGGTTCTCGCAAAATACTGTTGGAATGAATAACCAATAATTGGCTGTTCCGACCCGTCCATCTTCTCGGTGGTAACCGTAGAAAAACCGATCCTTGAAATTGGAGATGTCCAATGGTTTCCAAGAGCTTTGATAACCTCGGTAAGCGTACTGTTCGGTGGCATGTTTGCTGTTTTTGGTGGACATTTGTTCTCCTTTTTGTACAGCGGTGGTGGTTTTGCCAATGGTAACTCCATACATGATAATATCGGAATTTGCTTGCAGACTCCTGGCGAAAAATTTATGCTTTGCCGGAATATCCATTGGAATAATAATCTGATCAAGGTCTATTTGAATGACATCCCCCGATTTCAAATCTTGTAGAGCAACAATGATATTATCAGCAAGATCTAATTTTAAAAATTTCATATTTTACTTAATGTAGTTTTTCTCGAATATTTGATACGCTTAAATCCGTGATATGTTCTTCAATTTCCCGTAAAAAATGAGGATAAAGCGTGAGATCAATACCCCATATCTGAACATCTGCCAAGATTTCAGCCATAGACGCCTGACGCGTTAAAGCCATTTTTATTTGTGCATCATGCACAAATTGATGATCGTCAAATAATTGATGACATGCTAAAAACGAGGCTAAGCTTAGCGTTATGGCTTTTGGGGGAGTTTGGTAATGGGCATACCATGATTGGATTATGGGGATGACACGCTGCTTCCATTTACTGGATCCATTTTGGGCAATAGATGACCATTTGTGGTCAATAAATGGATTTTTGAACCGATCAATAACAGCGCTGGCAAAACTATTGATGTCTATTTGTTGAATATCCTGACAGCGTAAATGATGTTGAATTTCGGAAGACATTAAACCTCTTATCCAATCCTCGAAAAGGATATCTCCGAGTGTTTCGCGTACAAATTTCTGATTAGCAATCATCGCAATCGGACAGGTTAAGGTGTGCGTAGCATTTAATAACCTCAATTTAAGCTCTTTTATATGGGCAATGGAAGGTAGTAATTGAATTTCTGGATTTGCGTTCGCAAAACCTAATTTTTGCTTTATATTCTCGGATTTGACTTCAATTGCCCACAAATTAAAAGGTTCTGCACGGATTGCCAGCTCATCTTGATAATTCCATTGGGACGTATTCACTAGTCCAGGTACAATCCGATCGACAAGGGTATTGCAAAAATGGTTATGATCTCTGATCCAGTCTAAAAAGCGTTCTGGTAAATGATTTTTTCTAGCTAATTCATAGACAATTGCTTTTAATGTATCAGCATTATTCTCGATCAGTTCTGTAGGGAGTATAATTAAGCCACGATCCGGTGAACCTTTAAAATAATTAAATCTGTGATATAACAGTGCGGTTAATTTTCCGGGAAAACTTATAGGGACATTATTTTCCAGCACCTCATCAATGTCAACTATTCCGACTTCAGTCGTGTTGGAAATCACAAATTCGATCTCGGGGTCTCTGGCAAGTTCTTCTATTTTTTTCCAATCCCGATGTGCGGTAAGGACTCGTGAAATGCATGTGATGATTTGTTTTCTCTGGACAGGTTTCCCCCGCACTAATCCCTCGGTTTGCAGGCTATAGAGCTGATCCTGTTCCTGAAAAACAGTGGAATCGCCGAGCTGGGTTGATTTGATGATCACAACCGAACCTGCAAAGGACTGACTACGATTCGCCCGATCAATGTAGGGGTCGACTAAACCCCGTAATAATACACCTGTGCCAAATTGAATTACCTTTTCGCTCAGTTTGTTTCTCTCTGCATAGCTGAAGTCATTTGCTAAGGCAATCTGGTTTAGGTTATGGTTGTTTAATCTCATAGTAAATTTGAATTTTTGCTCTCTGGATCTATGCAATTGTACTATAAAATACAGGATAAACGAAACGCTTTCAGCGAGAACGTTTTCAATGAACACGCTACGGACAATTTCAGTTTTCTCCTATTAACTCTAACACATTGCCTTTTGGCATTTCATGGCCGCCATCAAATACAATGACTTGGACTTTATCCTGATAGTTCTTTTTATATATTAAATCTCTTCCCATGAATCCATTGTTTATCACTTGGAAACTAGGGCTATGCTTTCTTTTCAAAAGAGTATAAATATCTAGCAAAGGGATCCTCGAGGCCATTTCATTGGGATCAAAATCTTGTATTAATTTATTGTACATCTCCAAGGTTTGGGAAATAGGAACCGAGCCGGTGTACCCATCATCTAGCCCACAATATAGATTTATACTGCTTTTTTGGCGACGCTTAACAGGGGTTTGCATATAGTACGGAGATCGGTTTCTTGCTTCTTTGAGGTTGGGTTTCTTATCTCCACCGGTGATGGTTAAGATATGATCTGCATACGGATTCTTTCGTGCTTTGGATTCGTAAAACCAATCTTCTAGATTATACATACCCACAAAGGCATGCACAGAGGCAATAGCATGTTTGGATTTCATATAGGCCACTACACTTGCTAAAGCCCCTCCACTAACCCCTAAAATATGGATTTGATTTTCCTCGATCTGTAAAGAATCCAGAGCCCACTGTATGGCATCATCAATGTCTTGGATCACCAAAGGACTCGCTGCGGCTTCTGGTCTAGTATTAGGTCCTCTAAAATCAGGATGCAGGTAATGTACATCAGCAGCTATGCAATATTTTAGGATGGGATCTTTTTGTTTAAAATCGCCACTCCAGGTATGAAGACTGATAATTAGCGGTCTTTTTTCCTTTGATTTGCTTCGAAATAAATAACTTTTTTGAATATCTCCATCAATTGATGACACGATGTCAATTATTTGTGCCTCATTTGGCCAAGTTGTGATCGAATTATCATCCCAAACGATTTTTCCTTGCGTAAATGCGGATTGGTAATTGATTAAAACCATTAAAAAGACAATAAATGGGCTGCTAAAACTATTTATTAAATATGTTTTCATTCATATATGGAACTTGTTGTTACAAAATACCCTATTATTTTTAATTAAAAACTAAAAATTAACGGAAACGCTGTCGGTAATAAATTGGGGTAATTCAAAAAATGAAATAGAGAATATATTTATCATTGTGTTAGTGCACGGTAGCTATACTGTGCTTTGTCTACCCCTTTCTAAACTAATAAATTATGAGAAAAGAATGTCTACTACTGTTGGCCATATCAACAGCTCTCAGCCCAAGCTTACTGCATGCAAAAACACCCATGAAGTTATTTCATGAATCTTACATTAATCAACTCCAGACTATGGAGATTCGTGGAAGGGTTATTTCAGCGGAAACCAATGAACCACTGGCTGGTGTTACGATTTCTGCTAAAGGAAAAAAAAGAAGTACAGTTTCTGACGACCAGGGAAATTTTAACATAGAGGTGAATCAGGGGGATCAGTTGATTTTCAGTATGTTGAATTATAAATCACAAGATTTTATCGCCAGTCAGTCTGAATCAAATTTAGTGATCAAATTACAGGGTTCGATCGACAACTTAGATGAGGTGGTGGTTATTGGATATGGTACGGCGAAAAGGAGTGACCTGACCGGATCCATTGCCCGGGTTGACGCTAAACAATTCCAGAATCAACCAACCACGCAATTAACTGAAATGTTAAATGGTACGGTAGCGGGATTTAACTCTAATCAAAGTTCTACTGCGGCCGGTGGAGGAAGCATGGAGATTCGTGGACCTAAGTCCTTGAATGCATCAACCGCGCCGATGATTGTACTGGATGGTGTTATATTCAATGGAAGTTTAACGGACATTAACCCGGCTGATATTGAGACGATGGATATTTTAAAGGATGCCAGTTCTACAGCAGTTTATGGAGCCAGAGCGGCAGCGGGGGTTATTCAGGTAACCACCAAGAAAGGAATAAATGGTAGTCCTCGAATTAATTTGGAAACCAATTTAGGTGTTTCTAGTTTAACCCATGCCTTAGAGTCTTACGATGGCCAGGGCTATATTAAATTTAGAACCGATGTTATGCGTGGATACAATTCCAATAAACCCGCTTACTATTTTAATCATCCTGATAATCTGCCCCAAGGTATTGATTTAGAGACCTGGAGAGAGGCGAGTAACAACCCGCAAGAAGACAATACAAGAGAATGGCTTAGTCGTCTGAATTTTTATGATATTGAAACAGAAAATTACCTTGCAGGTAAGGAAATCTATTGGTTGGATGAGGTATTCAGGAAAGGAACTAAACAGAATTATGATCTTAACATTTCAGGTGGTGCTGAAAAAGTGAAATATTATTGGTCCTTGGGTTATCAAGACAATGAAGGAATTTCACTCGGGGATGATTTTAATATTATTCGAAGCCGTTTGAATACAGACTTTACGTTAACTAATTGGTTGTCAGCAGGTATTAACGCCCAATTTTCAGACAGAAATCAACAGCAAATAATTCCCAGTATAAATTCCATGTATTTAATGAGTCCCTTTGGGAGTATGTATGGCCTGGACGGCGAGTTGTTGTGGTATCCTAACTCATTTGCCGTGGCTAGCCCACTGCTGAATAACTTGGGAGGGCAGGATCAATTAAATAAGGTAAATAGTTTGTTTTCATCAGTATATATGAACATCAAGTTACCTCTTGGCATTTCCTATAAAGCCTCCTTTCAACCTCGATATACGTTTAGTAAACTGTATAATTTTTTCCCGTCCACCACCCTAACAGGTGGATCTACATATAAAGACGGTTATGCTACGCGGGTGGAGTCTTCGAGTTTCGAGTGGATTCTTGATCATCTGTTTCATTGGAATAAAACATTTGGAATCCATCAGTTTGACGCCACTTTGCTCTACAGCGCTGAAAAGATAGACTCCTGGAGCTCCTCCTTAAGTAATCAATCCTTTAGTCCTAACCAATCGCTTGGTTATCATGGGATTCAATTCGGATCGGATCATAAAGTTTCCTCTAACGACACCAGAGCTACCGGTGATGCCGCGATGGCTCGTTTAAATTATACCTTGAACGATAAGTATTTATTTACGGCGTCGGTCCGTCGCGACGGATATTCAGCTTTTGGAAAGAAAAATCCACGAGCGACCTTTCCTGCATTTGCTGTCGCTTGGCGTCTTTCGCAAGAATCTTTTTTTCAAGTTAAACACATTGATGATCTAAAAATCCGTGCATCTTGGGGTATAAATGGTAACCGCTCTATCGGGGAATATGCCGCATTGGCAACTGTGAACTCTAATCGCTATTACAACGGTTCATTATCTCAGATTGGGGTATATAATAATACATTGTCGAATTACGATTTAAAATGGGAACAAACAGAATCCTATAACCTCGGTATTGACCTTACGATGTTTAAAAATAGGATCAGTTTGACTGCCGATGCTTATAGCATGGAAACTATTGATTTATTGATGAACCGAAAATTACCCGAAATTACGGGGTATACAAGTGTTGTAACCAATCTAGGAAGGCTAAGCAATAAGGGATGGGAAGTTTCATTGAATACTGTAAATATTGATCGAGAAAATTTAAAATGGAACAGCAGTATAGTTTATTCTGCTAACCGAAATAAAATAGAAGAGTTGTTTGGCGATTTTGGCGAAACTACCATTAGTGGAAAGACAGGCTATCAAGAACTTCCGGATTATACAAATGAGTGGTTTCCAGGTCAAGCTATTGATCAGATCTGGAATTATGAGGTGATAGGTATTTGGCAGAATGAAGAAGCTCAGGAAGCTGCTAAGTATAAGCTTAAACCAGGGGATTTCAAGGTGGTGGATTTGGATGGAAATTACGTTTATGATGCCCTGATAGACAAGCAGTTTATCGGATACGAGCAACCCAGGCATCGAATTGGTTTTAGAAATTCCTTCGATTTCTTAAAAAACTTTAGTGTCTCCTTTTTTTTAAGAGCAGAATTAGGACATTTGGGCTATTTTGCTGAGGCCGCCCGTGCCGGAGGAACCGATACCTATGATAAACGCAGTACTTACGATTTGCCGTATTGGACACCTGAAAATGGAGAGTCTGAATATGCAAGACTAAATACGATAACAACAGTCTTCGGCGGCGGAATTAAGATTTATAAACCGCTGTCGTATTTACGTCTGCAAGATTTATCCTTTTCTTATACAGTTCCCAATTCAACTTTGGAAAGAATCAAGGTTAAAAACCTGCGAATATTCCTGGCTGCCAGGAATGTATTTACCTTGGATAAATGGCCTGGTTGGGACCCAGAAACGGCTTATAACTCGCAAAACACGATGCCAATGCCTCGGACATTTTCTGCCGGTCTAAACTTTTCTTTATAACCTTAAATTGCAAAATCATGAAAAAAATCAATTTCATACTAATCTGTTTCTTACTGAGCATGATGATTTTATCCTGTGGTAAGTCATGGTTGAATCCAGAACCTTTATCGTTTTATACGCCAGAGAATGTTTACCAAGATCCCCAGGGATTAGCCTCCTTAGGGGTTACTTTAAAGAGAGATCTTAAGGAAGAAACCCATAACACAGGGAATGGAATCCATAACCTGATTATGGAATTTGCAGCATCTGATTTAGGGTCACCGTGGTCTCAACTAGATTTCTATAAGCTTACCCCAAACAACGATGTGTATTATAATTTTTTAAAAATGTTCAATACAATATATGAGAATATAAAGAACTGTAATGTGCTAATTGCGAGGGTCGATTTGGTCGAATTTAAAGATGAGAAAGAGAAAAATGCGTTGTTGGCCCAAGGTCTCTGGTTTAGGGCATACTGGTATTATCGACTTGTACATTCTTATGGAGATGTACCCTTTATTGATAAGGAAATTGAGGGTGCTAAATTGGATTTTCAAACCCATAGCAGGGCGGCTATATTAAAGAAAATTCAAAGCGATTTGGAATTTGCAGTCAATTGGTTGCCGATCTCTGCCCCGGCAGGTGATTTGACTAAAGGAGCTGCCAATCATTTATTGACCAAAGTGTATTTAGCAAATCTGGAATTTGACAAAGCTATTGGCTCGGCCACCGAGGTTATTAATGGACCTTATGCCTTGATGAATGAACGTTTTGGAAAAGATGCGGCAAATAACTATCGTAATGTACTATGGGATTTGCATAGGCCTGAAAATATTTCCTTACCAAGCAATAAAGAAACCATATTAGCAACCATTGACAGGTTTGAGGCGCCAGCTGATGCCAGGTCTTTAGGCTTATTTACCATGCGCTATTATGGATGTTCCTGGTTTCAAGCACCCGTTAAAGATAGTGAAGGTAAAGCAGGGATGGTTGCCTCAGGACCAATGTACGATTCTTTAGGACGAGGAAATGCCAATGTTAGATTGACAGGCTATTATCAATATGATGTTTGGTCCTATAAAGGAGCTTCCTGGCAAAATACAACTGATTTAAGAAGGAGTGATGCGAATTGGATGGATAAACATGAATATTTCTACAACAATCCAAGTTCGAAAGATTTTGGCAAACCTGTGAATCCAGCATATTTCGCAGATCCGTTAGATACTTTTCGAAGTATTTATGCGACACCGCATTATAAACTGTATGTTCCAGAGCAGAACCCTGCTGCATTACCTGCAGGAGGAAATGGTGATTGGTACGTCTTTCGATTAGCAGAGACTTATTTGTTAAGAGCTGAGGCCCATTACTGGAAAGGTCAAATGGATTTAGCCGCCTCTGACATCAATCGGATCAGAACAAGGGCAAAAGCGCTTCCTATGACCTCCAGCGAGGTAACCATTGATTTTATTATGGATGAACGAGCGCGAGAATTATTTGCCGAAGAACCTAGGCACTCTGAAATGGTGAGAATTTCATACATGCTTGCTGATCAGAACCTTAAAGGTTACACGACTGCTAATTTCAGTGAGAAGAATTATTTCTTTGATCGTTTGAAAAGACATAACCCTACCTACGATCAAAAGATTGAGATGCTTGGGAATGTCGCTAATATTGCCCCGTTTCATGTACTGTGGCCTATACCATCAACAGTGATTACGGCCAATACAAAGGGGGTAATTAATCAAAATAAGGGTTACGATGGTGCTTCCAGAAATATACCACCCCTTGACGAAATTCTTTAAATATTAACGGATCAGACTATGAAAATGTTTAGTATGTTGGTGTGTTGGGTTTATTTTTCAACACTCTTTACCACTGTCAATCCCGTAGCTGACAAAAATCAGCTAAATGCAAACCAAGGTTGGGAGACACTCTTTGATGGAAAAGACCCCGCTAAACACTGGGTCAGTGTCCATGGAAATGGTTTTCCAGCGCATGGATGGGAAGCAATACAAGGAGAACTTCGTTTGTTAGCTGGCCAAAAAGGGGGAGACATTATGACCAAGAGAACTTATGGAGATTTTATCTTGGAAATCGAATTCAAATTAGAGAAAAATGCGAACACCGGGGTTAAATATTTTGTCAGCCCATTGCATACCAAAGAGGGAAAAGTACAATTAAATGGTCCTGAGTTTCAAATGATTGATGATGACAACCATGAATCTGTCAAAGGAGGAATTAGTCCTAAAACAGAAACTGGATCCCTCTATTTGTTGTATGCTCCAATTGAAAACAAGATTTTTAAGCGTTTTGGTCAATGGAATAAGGCCAAAATAGTAGCTAAAGGAAAATTAGTAGAGCACTGGTTAAATGGACTCAAGGTCCTTTCTTACCAAAGGGGTTCAGATGAATTCAGAGCGCGCCTGGCAAAGACAAAGTTCGCCATGTATTCCTCTAGATACGGCGAGGCATCCGCTGGACATATTCTGATAACTGATCATCAAGATGGTGCCTGTTTTCGCAATATCAAAATTAAAAAACTTTAGATCATGAAGATAAATAACCTATCTAGAAGAAAATTTATTGAAAATAGCAGTATGGCAATTTCTGGCCTTGCAATATGGCCTGGCAAACTGAGTTTTTTAGGGAACCCACCGCCTTCAAAAGTAGTGAAGATCGGTATAGTCGGAGTAGGAAGTAGGGGGAAAGGATTATTAAACCTGTTAAAGGACATTGAAAACGTGCAGATTACAGCGATTTGTGATCTCAGAGAGGACCATATTGCTCAAGCAAAAAAAATGTTTACCCTTCAACCGAAAATCTTTAAGAATTACAAGGATTTAATGAAAGATGAACAGGTACATGCGGTTATTATTGCTACCCCACTTTATTTGCATTACCCCATGGCAGTATCCGCCCTGGATCATGGGAAACATGTGTATTTAGAAAAGGCTATTTCCTATGACATCCCACAAGCGATTGATTTAGTCAATAGGGTGGAAAAATCTAAACTTATTTTTCAGGTAGGTCATCAATACCGCTACTTTGGGTTATACAAGCGGATCAAAGAAGTGATTGATAAAGGCTGGCTGGGTAAAGTACTTCATTACGAATGCCAGTACCACCGAAATTCGGATTGGCGATTTCCGGTTCCTCCTGGATTGCAAGAACGTTTTGTGAATTGGCGGATGTATAAAGAGTCCAGCGGAGGATTAATGACTGAATTATGTGGACACCCTATTGATGTCGTTAATTGGATGGTTGGCTCGCACCCTTTGCGCGTAAGTGGGATCGGAGGTGTTGACTATTGGAAGGATGGACGTGAGAATTATGATAATGTTCGTGTCGTATATGAATATCCCAATGGAATTAAATCCAGCGTTTCATCTATTTTATCAAACGGTTATAAGGGATATGGTATTCGGATACTGGGAGACAAGGGATCTATTATTGTCGAGCGGGACCAAGCCTTTTTGTTTTCTGAGAACGTAAAAAAAGAAATTGGTACTGTGGACGGGGTAACAGGCGCTACGGTGGCAGCACATTATGGAGATGGAGAAATTCTAGATTATTCTGATTTGGATCCACTAAAGAAAGATCCAACCTATTATGCATTAGCGGATTTTTGCGACTGTGTTCGCAACGGAAACACACCATCTGCTGATGTATATACAGCTCGGGATGTAGCTATTGCTTGTCATATGGCTAATATCGCAATGGAAACACATCAAGAACAACATTGGAAGCCAGAATACTCGAATCCGATTGCTCGGTAAAAAGATGGAACAGTTTACATTCACGAGAAATTACCGATAACGATGCCGTAGTTTAGCAAGGTCTGAAATTGGAATATTAAGACAATTCCTGTTTCTTTAATAAAAATTATCCGATAACCTTAAACTTAATATGATGTCTACAGATAGAAGATCGTTTCTGAAATTATCTGGATTAGCGGGATTGGGAATACTATCCAATCAGGTTTCCGCAGGTCCATTGAACCCAAAGTCCAATGTTCACCATATCTTAAAACAGGTAGAACAACCTTATAAACCAATCTTTAATATGTCGGGTTATGCAGCACCGGCCATACCAATTGTCCGGACCGGCTTTATTGGTGTTGGCAATAGAGGATCTGCTGCAGTATACCGATTGAGTTTGATTGATGGTGTTTCAATTAAAGGGATTTGCGATGTCCGAGATGAAAAAGCCCAAGCGGCTAAAGCCCGTATTGCGAGCCCGGGCCACGAAGCTAAAATATATAGTGCAGACGAAGAAGTGTGGAAAGAAATGTGCAGGCGAGAGGATATTGACTTTGTCTATGTGGCAACGCATTGGGCCAAGCATGCGGAAATGGCTATTTATGCAATGGAGCAAGGTAAACACGTTGCCCTGGAGATACCGGCCGCAGTCACTATAGAAGAGTGTTGGCGTTTGGTAACAACCTCTGAACGGACGAAAAAACATTGCGTTATTTTGGAGAACTGTTGTTATGATTTCTTTGAAATGCTAACCCTGAATCTGGCACGACAGGGGTTCTTTGGTGAGATCGTTCATTGCGAGGGTGCTTACATTCACGATATTCTGGAAAGCTTGTTTAAGGAAGATGCCCGTTACGATAAATGGCGTTTGCTGGAGAATGCTAAACGAAATGGAAATCTGTATCCCACGCATGGACTCGGACCTATTGCCCAGGTTTTAAAACTTAATAGGGGAAATAAAATGGAATTTCTGAGCTCGGTATCATCCAAAGATTTTTCACTTCGTCCAAAGGCGGAAGAATTGGCAAAGACCGATAAAGATTTTGAAAAATACCTACAGTATCCTTTTAGGGGAAATATGAATACCACCACCATTAAGAATAATGATGGAAGTACAATCATGCTACAGCATGATGTGAGCACACCAAGACCTTATTCCAGACTTCATTTGATTAGTGGAACAAAGGCTTTCGCCCAGAAATATCCATTACCTGCAAAATTGGCTATTGGTCATGAGAAATTCTTGGACGAGGAAGAGTTTAAGGAAATTGAACGCAAAAATACACCCAAGATTATTTCGTATATCGGAGAAATGGCCCAGCAGGTTGGGGGACATGGGGGGATGGATTTTATTATGGATTGGCGATTAATCGATTGTTTAAGGAATGGTCTACCAGTGGATATGGATGTCTATGATGCGGCAAGTTGGAGCGCTATTGGCCCACTGAGCGAGTGGTCGGTAGCCAATGGATCTCAGCCAATCCAAGTGCCTGATTTTACAATGGGAAGATGGAAGGACAATCTGGTACATACGATACATTTGGAAACTGGTGGTACTACCAAAGTATTGAAAACGAACAAAAAATAAGACTAAAAAACACGATATGAATATTGAAATTTTCGCGGATAGGGAATCTTTGGGCGCGCATGCTGGAGCAAAGGGTGCCCAATGGATTAAAGAGGCTATCCATGAGAAAGGGGAGGCTAATATTATATTAGCAACAGGTCAAAGTCAATTTGATACCTTGGAGGCACTTACCAAAGATCAGGATATCGAGTGGAGCAAGGTACGCATGTTCCATCTTGACGAATATATCGGTATGCCCATCACGCATAAAGCAAGCTTTAGAAAATACTTAACTGAACGCTTTTTGAATAAGGTTGGAGCCTTAAAAGAAGTTGTACTGATTAATGGAGAAGAAAATGCAAAAAAAGAGTGTGAGCGATTGGGGAGGATTATTAAAGAACATCCTATAGATGTTGGTTTTGTCGGGATAGGGGAAAATGGACACTTGGCTTTTAATGACCCACCGGCGGATTACCAGGTGGAAGATCCGTACATTGTTGTCGACTTAGATTTACAATGTAGAACGCAACAAATGGGAGAAGGCTGGTTCAATAGCCTTGATGAGGTTCCGCGTCAAGCAATTTCCATGTCCATTAAACAAATTATGAAAGCCAGGAAGATTATTTGTGCTGTTCCAGACAAACGGAAAGCCGAAGCGGTAAAAAATTGTTTAAATCAAGCCGTCTCGGAAAATTACCCGGCCAGTATATTACAAAATCATGAACATTGCTTCTGCTATTTAGACAAAGGTTCAGCGTCCTTGTTATCCTCCTAAAACCTAAATGATGAACATACAAATTTTAGATAAGAAGACAACCGTAATTTCGATCGGGATTATTGGGACCATGTTTTTTATTTTTGGTTTCGTTTCCTGGGTGAATGCAATATTGATTCCCTATTTTAAAATAGCATGTGAACTGAGTAATTTTCAATCCTATTTAGTTGCATTCGCATTTTACATTTCTTATCTGGTGATGTCTATGCCGTCTTCTTATCTGTTAAAGCGAGTTGGTTATAAACGGGGCATTACGATCGGTTTTTGGATTATGGCGGTAGGAGCCCTTTTGTTTGTGCCGGCGGCCTATGGGCGTACATATGTACTATTTTTAGTTGGTTTGTTCACTTTAGGTTCTGGACTAGCAATATTACAGACTGTTGCCAATCTATACATTACCATGATTGGTGAGAAAGAACGTGCTGCACAAAGAATCAGTATCATGGGGATTTGCAACAAGGGGGCTGGAATTTTAGCTCCATTAGCTTTTTCTTGGGCAATTCTGCGCCCTAGTGATAATGAGCTGTTTAAACAAATTCCATTGATGGATGAGGTAACAAGAGCTCACACGTTAGATGAGTTAATTTTACGTGTTGTTCTGCCGTATATTGTTGTCGCTGTCGTTCTGTTTCTAATCGGTCTTTTTGTTCAGTTTTCTCCGCTTCCTGAGATTCAAAATCAGCAAGAGGACCAGCATACCAAGGAACGGTCCGGGGTATTTCAATTCCCGAATTTAGTATTGGGTGCAATAGCGATTTTTTTGCATGTAGGAACCCAGGTTATCGCTATTGATACCATCATTAACTATGCAGGATCAATGGGTGTTTCCTTATTGGAGGCCAAAGTATTACCCTCGTACGTGTTATCAGCTAACATTGTTGGTTATTTAATGGGGATTGTATTGATACCGGCATTGATTTCGCAAAAACGCATGTTGCAATTCTGTGCAGTATTAGGATTGCTGTTATCAATTTTGGTATGTATGACAACTCATCCGGTAAGCTGGCTGGGTCTGGATATGGATATCTCGATATGGTTTTTAGCGATGATAGGACTACCTAATGCACTGATATGGGCAGGTATCTGGCCACTTGCATTGAATGGATTAGGGAAGTATGCCAAACAAGGATCTGCACTGCTTATTATGGGTTTATGCGGAAACGCTATATTACCAATGATTTATGGCGCTCTTGCAGATGCGAGTCAAGTGAAAACAGGCTACTGGGTATTAGTGCCTTGCTTTATCTATATCGTTTATTACGCTTTTGCCGGCCATAAATTAAAATATTGGCGTAAAAACTCAAGTGATGATTAGTATTATTAATGCTCAAATAATTACGCCTTACCGAATCCTTGAAAAAGGTTTTGTTAGTATTGAAAATGGAAGAATTATCGATGTTCAAGAGTCAGTTAACTGGCCGATAGCTACCGCCAGTCATCAGATAATAGACGCCCAAGGTTTATTTCTTTCCCCAGGGTTTATTGATATTCATGTACATGGAGGCGGAGGTTCAGATTTTATGGACAATGACATGGATGCTTATTTACACATAGCCCAAACACATGCTCGATATGGAACCACCGCAATGCTTCCAACGACATTGACCAGTGAACAGAGTCTTTTAGAGGAAACCTTTGAGGTATATGCTAAAGCACTAGTAAAAAATAATAATGGAGCCCGATTTTATGGATTACATTTGGAAGGTCCCTATTTTGCTATGGAGCAACGCGGTGCCCAAGACCCTCGATATATCCGAAATCCCGATCCGCAAGAATATGAACCTATCTTATCAAAATATAAACATTTAATTGCCCGATGGAGTGCCGCTCCTGAGCTTCCTGGTGCGCTACCTTTCGGAAGAAGGGTCTGTGAGCATGGAATATTACTTTCGCTTGCTCATACAAATGCGGTTTATGAAGACATACTTAAAGGAGTTGAGTCTGGGTATCGTCTTGCAACACACTTGTACTCAGGTATGTCTGGCATGACCCGGCGGAATGCATATCGGTATGCTGGGGCCATCGAGTCCTGCCTTCTGGTTGATGATATCGATGTGGAGATTATTGCAGACGGTACCCATCTTCCTGAACCCTTTTTGAAACTGATTTGTAAAGTGAAAGCTAAAAACCAGATTATATTGATTACTGACGCCATGCGTGCAGCCGGAACTGATGTAAAGGAAAGTATTCTGGGAAGTAGGGATCACGGTCTGCCAGTTGTCATTGAGGATCAGGTCGCAAAACTACCTGATCGTCAATCGTTTGCCGGAAGTGTTGCAACGGCAGACCAGTTGATCAGGACGATGTGTAATATGGCTGGATTGGAACTTAAAGATGCTATTCAGATGTTGACCTTAAATCCTGCAAGAATATTAGGACTTCATCATCAGATTGGGGCCATTTCGGTTGGCTTAAAAGCCGATATTTTACTGTTCGATAACAACATCCAAATACAGAAGACCATGATCGATGGTCGATTCGTTTATGAGAGATAATGTAGGCTAATTAATTGCCCGTGATTGAAAATTATGTCGAGTCTCGGTGAATTAGCTTGCATGGAATAATTAACGAACGTGTTTCAAAATCTTTATTCTTAATATGTTTGATTAAGAGTTGACAACTTTGTTTCCCTATTTCGAATGCAGGTTCTTCGACAGTTGTTAAATTAGGTTCTATCACAGTGGACATTGGATCGTTCGTAAAGCCAATGACACCGATTTCCTTTCCTACTCGTTTACCGGCCTTCTTTAAGGCCTGGATGGCGCCGATGGCCTTGCGATCATTTACTGCAAATATGGCGTCAGGCCCATTGGCTAGTTCCAATAATTTTTCTGTATCCGAATATCCATGTTGCTGGGTAAAACCAGAATGGAGTATCAGCGTATTGCAAATCGGAAAATTAGCCTTTTCAAGGGCACACAAATATCCTTTTAAACGCTCTTGGCTAAAATTTAAATTTTCAGGTCCGGCAAGGTGGGCGATTTTTTTATACCCTTTAGAAATTAGATGGCTTGTCGCTAGGAATGCTCCCTCAAAATCACTTTGAAGGACTTTGGAAGCATTGATGTTCTCGGGTACGCGATCAAAGAAGACCAACGGAAATCCGTCTTCCAAAAGCCCCTCGAAATGTTCTACAACGTCTGAATTGGCTGAAATAGAGATTAATAGTCCATCCAAACTAGTGGTATCTAAGTGATCTATGACATATTTCTCTCGTTCCATTTCATCGTTGGTTACAAACAGTATGATGTTATATCCCAATTGATAAGCTTCCTCTTGAATCCCTGATATCACTGTGCTAAAGTAATAATTTGTAATAAAAGGAATGATCACCCCTATATTTTTGGTACTACCTGAGGCCAAAGCCGATGCGTTCTTATTGAGTTTGAAATTTAATTCCTTCGCTAGGCTTAAAACCCGTTCTCGGGTCTCCGAATTGATGTCATGCGCATCACGTAGGGCCCTGGAAACGGTGGATACAGATATTCCTAGCATTTCGGCAATATTCTTTATTCCAAATCCTTTCCTGATCATAATTTTCGCTTAGGTTCGATTGTAATTTAAACATCTGAATCGAAGTTAACAAACCTTATTTTAATTATACGCTAAGCTTAAATGGTATTTTCACCAAGGCACTAAATCTACCGGTGAATTTTTAAATATTGATCAGAACGACGCTAACGGTTTTGCTCCATTTCTATTCATTCTGCTCAGGGTTTTTTGAAAAATTTTTGCCCATTTATTATTATCTCTCTGAAGCTGTCCACAACTTGCAGAGGGAATTTTCAGCATATTAAATACGTAACAACGACGATCCATTTAAACAGAATTTTCTGTAATTCTCTTTTATGAAAAGCATATATTTCTATCTTTGCAATGAGAAGTATGAAAGGACAATAAACTTCAGACCGATTAACAAACCTGTTGAATGTATTGATTGAAAGTAATTGATGTTACTCGATTTATTTGATTAAAAAATAGAACGTCATCATTAACGATATTTTGGTCCTTTCGTTACTAAAGAAAACTAACAACTATTTTTGTACACTCTAGCAAAGATTAGGTAATAACCTACTCGAAATAGACTATCTGATAAAGGGATTTTACGGGCTATAAATGTCCTGCGCTGGGACAAGATGTTATGAGAGAAATGATACATAGACTCTGCGAGGGCAATGAAGAAGCTTTTAAAGCTTTTTTTTATCAGCATAAAGATGCAGTGTACAAATATGCAGTTTTACATCTCCGTGATACAGATATTGCCGCAGATGTGGTGCAAGAAGTCTTCTTAAAATTCTGGAATCATCGTGATCGTATAAATCCTGATCAGAATGTTCGTTCCTATCTTTATACTATTGCTCGCCATGTGGTTTTTGAAGAACTGAGAAAGCGTATACAATTCCAAAATTTTGCAGAGTATGCCAGCCATAATACACCCTATAGTATTAATAATAACGAAGATACCATACATTTTAATGAGTTAGAAAGGCTTTATCAAGAAGCAATCAATCACCTTCCAAAACAAAGACAAAAAATATTTCGGTTGAGTAAACTCGAACAGCTAAGTCTGGATGAAATTGCAGAAACATTAAATATTTCTAGAAATACTGTACGGGATCAGCTTGTTAAAGGGAACAAGTTTATTCGGGAATACATTGTCAGCCGTTCTTCCATTCTTCCACTCGCGGTTATTTTTACGAATATCATTTAAATTTTTTAAACGAGTCGTCTTTTTCCTTTAGCTGTTCGTATATACTATAAACAGACTAATTGATGAACCAAGATAGATTTAGATTTTTATACAAAAAATATCTTCAAGGCCACTGTTCCCAAAGTGAATTTGCGGAGATAAAAGAGTTTTTTGTAAAAATGAATAGTGCCAACGAATTGGTTGACATGGAGCTCCTCCAGGAGATGATACCGCAGGATGTGCCCTTAGATTCTGTGCGTTCCAAAGAAATTCTTGACTACGTTCTTGCTTCATTGCCTGTAAGGAAGAAGAAGAGTGTATCTCTCCGTTTTCAATACGTTGCGGCGGCGGCTATTTTATTGGTGGGATTCCTATCTTTTTATTTTCTTACTCAGAACCTCTCTGATTATCCAATGTATTCAAATACAAGTGATACTGTCCAACGTATTGTTTTGTCAGATCATTCCTCCGTTTATTTGCAACCCAAAGCAAGTATTACTTCACTTAGTAATTTCGCCACCGATGATATACGGCATATAAAATTAAAAGGAGAAGCTTTTTTTGCAGTGCATAAGGATGGTAGAAAACCATTTGTGATTAATTCGCCGAAAGGATTGGTTATCCGCGTCTTAGGCACCCGCTTTTATGCAAATTTCCGGAATAAGGATGAGTCAGTAATTCTCACCGAAGGCTCTGTAGCGGTAAAAACAGTGTACGATAGTTTGATTTTAAAACCCCAACAGATGGCTGTTTATCGCGGAGGAACAAACCGTTTGGAACGCAGAAAGGCAGACACTCTGGTATTCGAGGCCTGGTTAGAGAATCAACTCAGCTTTAACGAACAAGCATTATCGGAGGTTCTTTTGCAACTGAACGATGTGTATCCTGATGCCAAATTACGTATATCGCCATTGTTTTATGAACTAAGCTTTACAGGATACCTCCCGAGGAATGATTTGGACCGGACCATAGAGATATTACAAAGAACATTTGCAAACCACAATTTAACTATTATAAAAAAAGAATGAAAAAGCAATCGCTAACCATTGTCTTAGCTCTGGTTCTGGGTATGGGGGTTCCCCTTCCAAACTTTGCTAAGGGGACCTATTTTGAGCTTCATCAAGACAGGAACATTACAGAAGTATTAAAACAGGTTGAAAGCCGTTTTGGAATACGCTTTAATTATGAATCAGATGTCAAAAATCTAAAAATCAAAAACAACTTCAACATCAATTCCTTAAAACGCGCTGATATCGAAGAATTTTTACAAACAGTTACACTAAATCAGATTACTGTTGAAAAGGTTGAAAACAATGCTTATGTAATTCGTCAGGGCGACCAAATCGTCCGTGGCAAAGCTTCAGCAAATAACTCGGTTGTGCAAGCAAAGATTGGTCAACAGCAGACACTCAGCGGGAGAGTGGTAGACGCAGGTACAAATGAACCTATTATTAGTGCCACAGTAAACATAACTGGGAGTAACCGATCCACTCAAACAGATGCACAGGGACGCTTCTTTTTTAAAAATGTTGATAATCAAACCACAATGACGGTTTCTAGTATGGGCTATCAGATGATTGAACTTACCGTTAGTAATAATCAGATTATCAAACTAAACAAAGATAATCAGCTACTTGAGGAGGTTGTTATTACGGCTCTAGGGATTAAAAGGGAACAAAAAGCTTTAGGATATGCCGTTCAGGATATCAAGGGAGATCAACTTCAAAAAGTAAAGGGAGTTGATGTGGGTACGACCTTAACTGGCCGTATCGCGGGATTACGCGTTTTTAATAGCTCAGAGTTTAATACCATGCCCTCAATTAGTCTTAGAGGAATGAATCCTATTTTAGTCATTGATGGCGTGTACTATGAAAATCTAAATCTACGTGATGTTCCAGTCGATAATATCGAAAACATTTCTGTTCTAAAAGGCGCTACAGCAACCGCTTTATATGGCAGTATGGGAGCCGGAGGTGCTATCATGGTTACCACAAAAAAGGGACTCGATCAGAAGGGGGTTGAAATCACCGCAAGCACGAATAACATGTTTTTTTCAGGATATTTAGCATTACCTGATGTTCAATCGTCATATTCTGCCGGTTATGGTGGAAAGTATAACACGGATGACGAGGTTTGGGGTGACAAACTTGATATTGGTCGCCAATATGAACAGTGGAATCCATTAACCAAACAAATGGAAGAAAGCGAATTAACTTCCAAGGGTAAAAATAACTTCAACAACTTTTTAGAGCCGGGTGTTATCTCTAATAACTCAGTTAGTTTTACCAATCAGGGGGAAAATGGAAGTATCCGGACCGCCATTAATCATATTTATAACAAAGGTCAGTATCCCAATACCAAGTTAAATATGACTAATATATCCGTGTCTGGGGAGACGAAAATTTCCGAAAAAATAAGCCTTGAAAGCCGTTTTGGTTATAACAGACGTTATGCACCGAACGATTTTGGTGCAGGATATAATTCACAAGGATATATTTATAATATCTTGGTATGGACTGGTCCAGAATACGACCTAATGCAATACAAAGACTATTGGTTAGTGGAAAATGAACAGCAAAATTGGCATTATAGTGCATGGTATGATAATCCATATTTGTCGGCCTATGAAAAGCTGAGCTCGGAATTAGTGAACAAGTTAAATGCTGCGGTGACCCTTAACTACAAAATAAACGATTGGAGTAAAATCATGGTGCGTAGTGGGTATGATTATTATGGCAATACACAGGAACAAACAAATCCAATGGGTATACACGGTACCCGGGGCGGTTATAGCGGTTATCATAATAAAGGTAAATATTGGACAAACAAGACAGACGGTTTTGCGAGCACAAATGACTTAATTTTCACAGCGAACAAATCGTTTTCTGATTTTACACTAGATGGATTGGCAGGAGCCGCCGTATTTTATCGAAGAGATAATGGTCTTGTAGCCTCTACCGTGAATGGCATATCCATTCCAGGATTTTACTCCTTAAGGAATTCTATTGATCCTATTTCGGCAACACAAAGCAAGAATAAAGAAATGATCAATAGCATCTATGGACGTCTGTCATTATCTTGGAGAAATGCTGTATTCATTGAAGCGACAGGTAGGAATGATTGGTCATCCACCTTACCAGAGGAGAATAAATCCTTCTTTTATCCATCTCTTTCAGGAAGCATTGTTGTTTCTGATCTAATAAAGGACTATAAACCAGAGTGGTTATCGCTTTTTAAAGTAAGAAGTTCTTGGGCGGTGACCAAGGCTGTCCCAAGTCCATATGAAATAAGGCAATCATTTGCTGTGACTTCCAATGTTTGGGACGGAATGTCCACAGCGGCTTATCCGAACTCTATCAAAGACTTTACAATCTCTCCAACGCAGCGGGATATGACAGAGATAGGTGCAGATGTTGCTTTATTTGAGAATAGACTTTATGGAAATTATACCCGCTATTTCAGACGTTTGCACAATGTTACGACCTATGCCACAATTTCTTCTGCATCGGGCTTTTCGTCTAGGTTGATCAATACCAGCGAACAGACCATGACCAAAGGGCATGAAATTACAGTAGGTGGTGCGGTGATCAAAAGGGAAAAATTTAAATGGGACATCCTTGGGAACCTTTCACAAAATTTAACCTATTATCATAAGCTCGATCCAGAGTACTCCTCAGACGCATTGTATGTTAAGGTTGGTGAACGAACCGACCATTATGTAACAAGAGATTGGGAAAGAGCTCCCGATGGCGAAATTATTCACAATGCTTCAGGCATGCCAATTAGTGCTACCCATCAGCCTCGTCTTTTTGGATATACCGGACCCAAATGGTTTTGGGGATTGACAAACCAATTCAGTTACAAGGATTTTTCATTATCATTTAGTTTTGATGGGCGTATTAAAGGACTTTCTTATTCAAATATGAATGCACGTTTATGGCAAACTGGTGCACATCCTGATTCGGATACCCCCGAACGTTATGAAGAGGTTGTGAATGGAAACAAAACGTTTGTTGGCGAAGGAGTGAAGATCGTATCTGGATCAGTAACCTATGACAAGTACGGTCAAATCACATCAGACGACCGAGTATTTGCACCAAATGATAAAGTCGTTTCCTACGAAAATTACTGGAAAAGAGCATATTCAGGAACCCGTAACATCTGGGATGAAACCTTCATTAAACTTAGAGAAGTCTCTCTGAATTATTACGTACCTGCAAGCATAGCGAACAGGTTTAAAGCGAAGAAGGCAAGTGTTGGAATTACAGGACAGAATCTTTTTTTATGGACCAAGGAATATCGTTTCTCAGATCCAGATACTGGATCTGAAGATCTGAACTCTCCATCCATGCGTTATTTGGGTTTTAATATAAACTTAACGTTTTAAGAATAGCATCCCTTAATATTTTAAAAAATGAAAAAGATATTCAAATATATATTCATCGGTGTTTTGAGCACTTCATTATTATCATGCTCCAAATTTGATGAAATAAATAGCAATCCTGAAGCCACCGAGAAAGTAACTTCAGCCATGATTGCAACACGTATTATTATTAATTTAGCAAATCAACCTACCCAAAAATCATTTTTGCAACCTTACATGCTCAATAAAAATGTGGTTTGGACCGAATTTGTAGAGAGCTATCAGTACAATGGTTTTGGGGAGGGTTCACTAAGCTTTACTTCCATAAACGACGCTCACTTTATGGTAGAGTTTGCAGGGACAGAAGGATTAGCATCTTCTTATGAAGGATTGATGTATTTTGCTAGGGCGGTTAAATTTTTTGAAGCCACGATGGATTTAGGTGATATTCCCTATCATGATGCTTTGAAGGGGGAAAATGAACAGAATTATTTTCCTAGGTATGATACTCAAAAAGAGGTGTTTTTGGGTATCTTGAATGAGCTAGAATTAGCCGATAAAGCGTTTTCCCAGGGAGAAACATTTGATGGAGATCCTATATACGCTGGAGATACTCAACAATGGCGAAAATTGGTGAACAGCTACACCTTGAATGTGTTACTTCAACTGAGCAAGAAAGAATCGGATGCTGATTTAAACATCAAATCTCGATTCCAGCATATATTGACTAATAAACCCATCTTCACGGCAAATGAAGATAACTATCAAGTGATCCGTTCGGATAAAAATGGTCAACAATATCCATTTTATAAAGTGGGAAACAACTTCACTATTTATCCGATTGTCTCGAGTGAAATTATCGAGCGTTTAAAGGCTCGATCGGATCGACGACTATTCTATTATGCCAATCCTTCATCCAAAAGAATAGAAGCAGGAAAGCCGGCATCAGATTTTCAGGCATATATTGGCATAGACCCTTCATTAGTTTACGATGACATTTTAGATATCAAAAATACCGAAGACTATTCTAAATTTAATGATCGATATACAGAAATTCCTACAGGAGAACCAACTCAGCAACTTTCCTATGCACAACTTTGTTTCATTATCGCCGAGGCGGCCACTAGGGGATGGATCGCTGAGCCAGTTGCGGAGTGGTATATGAAAGGAGTAGAAGCATCCATGAATTTTATTTATGATCATACGCCAAATTCGAGTCAGTTTCACCACGGTATGCCATTGGATGCAACTTATGTGAGCAGTTATGTAGCAACTCTGGGAGCCAATTTGCCTTTGAGCACAGAAGCAAGAATTGAGGAAATCATTACCCAAAAATACCTAGCGAGCTTTCTGCAATCTGAGTTCTCTACGTATTATGATTATCGTCGTACAGGTTATCCTAAATGGAAGATTAATCCGGCATCTAGTCTAAATTCGGAAGCACCGGATAAAATTCCAGTGAGATGGAAGTATCCAAGTACGGAGTTCAATTATAATTCTCAAAATGTTGATCAAGCTGTGCAAAACCAATTTGATGGCGTTGATAATATCAATAAATTGATGTGGATATTGAAATAATTAATTAAAATCTTATAATTTAAGGCATTCTTACAAGGATGCCTTATTTAAATACAATGGAAAGTAGAAGAGAATTTATTAAAAAAGCAGGATTACTAACTGGAAGCCTAGGTTTTTTAAACAGTATACCAAAATCAATTCAAGCTGCTCTTGAGATTAACCCCGCCCATGGATCTACCTATTTAAATGCTGAGCATGTCGTACTTTTAATGCAGGAGAACCGATCCTTTGACCACAGTTTCGGGACTCTCAAAGGTGTTCGCGGGTTCAATGATACCCGTGCTGTTAGGCTACCGGACAACCGCCCTGTTTGGTTACAATCGTATAAAAATGGGGATACCTATTTACCTTTCCGGCTCGATATAAAAAATTCAAGAGCTGCATGGACACGTGATCTTCCGCATTCTTGGGAAAATCAAATTGGTGCGTGGAACAAGGGAGAATATAATAACTGGCTGGAATCAAAGCGTTCAGGTAACAAGCTCTACAAAGACCTTCCGTTAACTTTAGGATATTATACGCGTCAAGACATTCCTTTTTATTATGCATTTGCTGATGCTTTTACCATTTGTGATCAACATTTTTGTTCATCCATCACAGGTACGACAACGAATAGACATTTCTTTTGGACAGGAACTTGTGTTCCAGAAAAGGGAGCTAAACCTTTGGTCCGCAATTCGGATACCTATTTTAATCGAATGGCTCGATGGAAAACTTTTCCAGAGAGACTTGAAAAGGCAAACATTAACTGGAAGGTTTATCAGAATGAAGTCAGTATACAAAATCAACTGTCAGCTGAAGCAGAGAGTTGGTTAGGAAATTTTACAGATAATAATTTAGAATGGTTTGAGCAATACCATATCCGATACAAAAAGAGCCACATTGATTTTTATCAGCAACGTATTCAAGCACTTCCGCAGGAAATAGAGCTTATAAAAAATGAACTTGCGAATCGAACTGATCAAAAGCTAAGTAAGAAGTTAGAACAGAAACAGCAACAACTAGAAAGTTTTCAAAAAGAGTATGATCAATATAATGCCTTAAAACTTGAGCAACTAGATCCTCTAAGCAAGTCCTTACATCAACGCGCCTTCCAAACAAACGAAGGAGATCCACTGTATCATGAAATTGAAGAAGTGGAGGTTGAAGGAGAGAAAATTACAGTACCCAGAGGAGATGTTCTTCATCAATTTAGAGAAGATGTAAAACAGGATAGATTACCAACAGTTTCCTGGCTTTGTGCCCCACAGAACTTTTCTGATCATCCAAGCGCACCGATGTATGGAGCTTGGTATGTATCGGAGATACTGAATATTTTAACTGAAAATCCTGAGATATGGAAAAAAACCATTTTTATACTCAATTATGATGAAAATGATGGTTATTTTGATCATGTTCCTCCATTTGTAGCACCTAAACCCGGGGATGCAAGCACGGGAGAGGTTTCGCCTGATTTAGATTGCAGCAGTGAATATGTAACCCGGGAACAAGAACTCAGTTATGGCATTGAAGAACAATATGCAACTGAAGGTCCAGTTGGGTTGGGTTATCGGGTACCGCTTATTATAGCATCTCCGTGGAGTAAAGGTGGGTGGGTAAATTCCGAAGTATGTGACATAACCTCTACCTTGCAGTTTTTGGAACACTTCCTTAGCGAAAAATTTGGTAAATCTATTTTTGAGCCGAATATTAGTAGCTGGAGGAGGGCGATAACAGGAAATCTTACCTCAGTTTTTCGACCTTTTCAATCAAAGGAAGAAGTATTACCTGAATTTTTAGATCGCAACAAACAGATTGCTCAAATCAATAAAGCAAAAGAAAAACCTATTCCTAACAATTTTATAAAACTGAGCTCGACCGAAATTGAAGCTATAAAAGAAGGGAAAATAACAACAAATTTTCCACAACAAGAGCGCGGAATTAAACCTTCTAACGCGCTTAACTATGAGCTTTACATACAGGAGGAATGCCAAGGAGAAACCCTTGTTTTGGGCTTCGAGAGTAGTAAAAATTTTTTCAAAGGAAAGGCATTAGCGGGAGTATTTAACGTCTACGCTTATGGGTATAAACTAGAAAGAGCAAATTGGTCTTTTGCGTGTTCTCCAGGTAACACGGTATCTCACCTTTGGAACCTTAAAAATTTTAAAAATGAAAGCTACCACCTTGCTATCCATGGACCAAATGGATTTTATCGGTGTTTGCAGGGAACTTCAAACCATGTAAATCCTCAAATTACCCTTCGATACCTTGCAAATCATGAAGAGCTTGTTTTCAAGATAAAAAACACAAATTCTGAAACAGTTTCACTACTCTTATCCAATGGGTATCAACTAGGAGAGAAAGAAATCAAGCTAAAAGCTGGTGCTGAAAAAGAAATTAATATTTCAGTAAAAAAGCAAAAACGTTGGTACGATATCCAAATTTCTGTACCAGGGAGCCCTTTCAAACGGCGATATGCTGGCCGTATCGAAAACGGGAAAGATAGTATTACAGACCCTTTGATGGGCAATTGAGGATTTGACTTAGCCAGGGATCGCTTTAGTTTTTACGGGGTTGGAGCCAGCCCATATGAGTTGAACCATAACAAAAACAATATCAAATTAATAAGATGTTCGTTTAAAGTGTGTATTTGATTCATTAACTTTGGTCTAAAACAAAGTCACCTGGCCAAACATAAATAATATGGAAGCACGTTAATGCAGATGATAAAGGTCATTCTGAGAAGCGTTAATTGGAAAGGTTTGAGAAACTTAAAGTTTGAATATTTAATTAGAAGGTCTGATAGATAATTATATTGGATAATAAAATTAATGCAAATCTGTTAGTCTGATTATAACTTATAAATAACAAAATAAGGTGGCTTTTTGCATTGCTGAATTGAACTTTTTATATTGTCTGCTAAATTAAAATATATTGAAAACGTTAATTAAAATAGGTATTGTTATTCTGGCCGTATTGGCTCAGACTTCCTTGGTTCGATCACAATCGAGTAATAAAGGACAGCAGTTTGTAGAATTGGCTGACCCAACTGCTGATACCTTGTCTGATTGGTCGGCGGTAAAGAGAGGTCTTAATAGTTCTTTCGTTTCTATAGACAACCGCTTCTCTCGATCAGTTGCTCCGCAGGTAGAATTAACCAAAAGGACGACCATAAAGGGTTGGAAAGGAGAGCGTTTATCTGCACAGCTGTTATTATGGTCAGTGAAGGAAGTCGAAGATGTCGAGATAGAGATAGGGCCGTTTAGATCATCCAATACTAGGAAGATTATAGATACTGCAGCTAAGGCGCGATTTGTCCGTTATGTGATGACTGATGAATTTGGCCCTGGATGTGGACATCGCAAGCCGGAGGATTTTTCTGCATCCTTGTCTCCAGACATGTTGGATGATTTGTCATCCTACGATATCAAGGCAAGAGAGGTACGCCCGGTATGGATAAGTATCGATTTACCCAGAGACAGTGAAAAGGGTGTATATCAAGCTAATGTTACTATAAAATCTGGAGATAGAAGATTGGAAAATCTCATTTTAGAATTAGAGGTTATCGATCAGGTACTACCTCCAGTTAGCCAGTGGAGCTTCCATTTAGATCAGTGGCAACACCCTTCGGCAGTAGCACGGGTAGAAAATGTAGCGATGTGGTCTGATGAGCATTTTTTGGCATTGGAACCCGTGATGAAACGTCTGGCCTCTGCAGGGCAGAAGGTGATTACCACAACCCTCAATAAGGATCCATGGAATGTACAAACATATGATCCGTATGCCGATATGATTGTTTGGACTAAAAAGAAGGACGGATCGTGGAAGTATGATTACAAAGTGTTTGATAAATGGGTAAGTTTTATGATGAATTTAGGGATAAAAAAAATGATTAATTGCTATTCCATTATTCCTTGGAACAATATGATTCATTATATGGACGAATCGACGGGCAAATTTGTTGATATTGAGGCAAAACCAGGAAGTGCAGTCTTCGAAGAAATGTGGACGCCATTTCTAACCAGTTTTGCATCACATCTGCAAACGAAGGGTTGGTTGGAAATTACAAACATAGCTATTGATGAGCGCGAACCTGAGCAGATGAAGGCGGCATTTGCTTTATTGAAAAAGGTAGCTCCAGCATTGGGAGTTTCTTATGCTGATAATCAAAAGACCTACAAGAAGTTTCCCGATAGTGAGGATATTAGTATTGCGGTAGGCCATCCTTATTCAAAAGAAGATTTAATTGATAGACGTAACCGAGGATTGAATAGTACATTTTATATCTGTTGTAGTGATTCCTTTCCTAATCAGTTTACCTTTTCTGATCCTGCAGAATCAACCTATTTAGCTTGGTATGCATTAGCAGCGGGCTTTGATGGCGTATTGCGATGGGCATATAATTCATGGGTAGAAAATCCTTTACAGGATTCGAGATTTAGAACATGGCCTGCAGGGGATACTTACATCGTATATCCACAAAATAGAAGTTCCATACGTTTTGAGCGCATGTTGGAAGGAATTCAAGATTATGAAAAAGTACAGGTGTTGAGAAAGAAATGGTCAAACAAGAATGATTCTAAAAAACTGGAAGAGTTAAATAATGCAATCCAAAAATTGGATAATCCAAAACGATCTGAACATTGGAACGAAGACTTAAATAAGGCAAAGGCTTTATTGAATTAAGGAGGAAGTTTTTTTTAAAATTTTTGTGGTGTCAGTCGTTAGACCTAGATCGATCTGTTATAACTTCTTCTGCTTGAATACTCATCAAATAGACCACTTCTATTTAGCAAAAGAATAGAACATTAGGAAAATAAATGGTTTTTTATTTTAAGTTTCTTAATTGCAAATACACAAGTTAGCAAATCGGTAGAATCAAGTGAATTTGCATTGGATAACCACGCTAAAAACCAACAATTTTGATAAATTTTGAATCAACAATTTCATTCTTTCATTGCTACTATTTCTTGTAATCGGACCTGAAATGTTCGAATCGAGGATATCAAACTATTGTATTTTTCAGTAACCATTATATCGATAAAGATCAGATGAAAGTAATATCAATTAAATACAGTCAAAAATATGTTGTTTTAATTATTGCCCTATTGTTTTGTGGCAATATCTGCACGTTTTCTCAACAGATTTCCAGTTTGAAGATCTATGTTGCTAAAAATGGTATGGATAGCAATACAGGGACTAAAGAGGAACCTTATGCCTCGTTATCTGCGGCTTTTCAAGGTATTGCTAAACTGAGAGAAAAAAATCCTTCAATAGCAATTGAGTTGCTAATTCTAAAAGGCCAGTATTACATTGACCAAACTTTACATATTGAGCCTGCAATGTCCGGAAATAAAGAATCTCCGTTTACGATTAAAGCAGAACAAGGAGAAGAGGTGATATTGTCTGGAGCAAAGCTGCTGAAACTAAATTGGCAACAAGAATCATCAGGATTATGGAGTGCGAAAGTTCCATCTGGTTTTGTATTTCAGAGTTTATACGTTGATGGAAAGCCACTGATTCGAGCTCGATACCCAAATTACGACCCTAATGTGTTGCCATTCAATGGGTACGCAGAGGATGCTATCAGCGTTGAACGAGTAAATAGTTGGAAGAATCCTAGCCATGGTATCGTTCATGCTCTTCATGAAGGCAGATGGGGTGGGTTTCATTACCGCATTACGGGAAAGACTCAGCGAGGTGAATTAAAATTAGAAGGTGGTCTTCAAAACAATAGACCTAGCAAAATGCATGAAACGTATAGGTTCGTTGAAAATGTTTTTGAAGAGCTGGATGCTGATAATGAATGGTTTTTGGACGAAGGAACCTCAACTCTATACTTTAAAGCTCCTCAAGGGCAAGATCCAAATACTCAGAAATTTGAGGCCCCGATTTTGGAATCAATCCTTACACTCTCAGGTACGCAAATGAACCCCGTACATGATGTGCATGTACAAGGAATTCATTTTATTCATACCTCACCAACTTTTATGAAGACAGAGGAGCCCTTACTTAGAAGTGATTGGACTATTTATCGACAGGCGGCAGTTAGGATTGAGGGTGCAGAACGTTGCCTGATTGAAAATTCGAATTTTACGGACTTGGGCGGAAATGCAATTTTCGTTAGTAATTACAATCGAAATATTCGTTTGACTGGCAACTTGATCGAACGAGTGGGAGCAGGGGGAATTAATTTTGTTGGCGATCCCAACGCAGTCCGATCACCTTCGTTCCGATATGAAAAATTTGTTCCTGAATCTGAAATTGATACTGTTGTTGGTCCAAAGTCTAATAATTACCCGATGGATTGTGAGGTCAGCGATAATTTAATCCGAAATATTGGCTTAATTGAGAAACAAGTAGCCGGAGTTCAAATCGCTATGGCATCAAGGATATCTGTCCTTCACAATACTATCTATGATGTGCCCCGAGCGGGAATTAATATTGGTGATGGGACTTGGGGTGGTCATGATATAGCTTTCAATGATGTTTTCCGAACAGTGCTTGAAACAAGTGATCATGGGGCATTTAATTCTTGGGGTAGAGATCGTTTCTGGCACCCAAATCGTCAGGAAATGGATCGTATTACCACGACTCATCCAAATTGGGTGAAATTAGATGCGCTAGAAACGACACACATCAGAGACAATCGATTTCAATGTGACCATGGTTGGGATATTGACTTGGATGATGGTTCAACGAACTACGCTATCTATAACAATCTTTGTTTGAGTGGCGGGCTTAAATTACGGGAAGGTTTTTATAGAAAAGTTTTTAATAATTTAATTCTGAATAATGGTTTTCATCCTCATGTCTGGTTTAAGAACAGTCATGATGTTTTTCGGAATAATATTGTTATGACAGCTCATCAAGATATTCAAGTGAAATTTTGGGGTGACACTGTGGATTATAATTTTTATACCAATCCTGATGATTTGAAAAAGGATCAGGCGAAGGGTCTAGAGGCCCATGGATCTATTGTGAACTTAAATTTTAAAGATGTTGCTACAGGAAAATTTGAAGTGACCTCTGGGAATTTGGAAGCGTTTAATATGCTACAATTGAGAAATATTGGTGTAAAATCCCCTAGATTAAAAGCGATAACAGATTCTCCCGATATTCCAACAGTTTTTGTGACCAACTCAAAGACTAGAGGTGAATTGTTTAGATGGAAGGGCGGAACTTTTAAATCAATTGAAAGTCTTGGTGAGCAATCTGCCGCTGGCTTACCAAGTATGGAGGGTGCCTTGGTCTTGGAGCTTAGTTCGGGTTCTTCTTTATACAAAAGCGGGATTCAAAATGGAGACGTTATTATTGAATTTCAGTCAGAACAAATCAAAAACATTCAAGATCTTCAACGTATCAGTAAACGTTATAGCTATATAAGTAGCCCAACTTTGTTAATTTTCAGAAATCAAAAAGAACAGAAGATTCAGGTCAAAATGTAAATGAAGAGAGGGAAACGCAATATAATAACTAATTCGTGTTTTTGAATACGAAGATCTTTCCATGAATAATTTTCACCTACACTCATAAATTATGATTAATTATTTGTCAAAAAGAGCATTATTCAGCGTACTAGTCGCTTTATTATGCAACTATATAAATAGTTTTGCTCAAAATTCAACTACATCTGTCCGGAAAAAGACTTCTTTTAATGTAGCCACGTACAATATCCGTTATGATGCCGCAGTAGACAGGGAAACGGGTAATAATTGGGATCTCAGAAAGGCAGCCTTAACCCAACTTATTCTTACACATGGTTTTGACATTATCGGCACGCAAGAAGGAATGATCAAACAGATGATTGACCTGAAAAAGATGCTGCCCGGTTTTGATTATATAGGATATCCTTATGGAGGAAAAAATGATCATCATCAAGCTGGAATAGTATACAAAACAGCTCTATTTGAGCCGTTAGATGCTGGAGTGTTTTGGTTGAGTCAAACTCCTGAGATCACGAGCATTGGTTGGGACGCCAATGACCGTCGAATATGTCAATGGGCCAAATTCAGGCATAAGGAATCCGGTAAAATATTTTTCTTTTTCAACGCACATTTTTTCTGGCAAAAACAAATAGCTAAACAAAACTCTGGCCCCTTGATTGTAAAAAAGATCAAGGAAATTGCAGGACAGCAAACGGCTATTTGTGTCGGTGATTTTAACTCCACAGTCGAATCAAGTCAAATTCAAGCACTGAAATCTTTTCTTTCGGATGCTTATGATATATCAAAAAATGGGCGAAAAGGGGTAGAGAATACGAATTTGGGAGGAGGTAATTTTCAAAATGATCCAATAGATCGGATTGATTATATTATGCTATCTAAAGATATTGTGGCTCGTGATTATCAAGTATATTCCGATAAATATCAAGGGAATCGGTATCCATCAGATCACTTGCCAGTGTCCTGTATGGTTATTTTCTAATAGAATAACAAAGAAAATTAACCGAATAATAGATCCGTTTAAGATCGGTTATTTGCTATCGTTAGTATACTGCTAATGTTAAGGAGAACATTAGCCAAGATGGAATAGATGAGATGAAAATAGAGCGTTTAAGAAGTTGATGGATTTCTAAGTCTCTAGAACAGCAACTTGTGAACCATAGCGATCGCAAATTAAGTCAATAACATTAGATATGCGTCGAAAAACATTTCTATTCTCCGCAAATCATGCGGAGAATATTTTTTTTTTGTAATTCTAAACATAGAGAACGTTTGCTTATGGTCTATACAAAAAGTTGATTGAGTCTCTAACTAATAGCCCACTGATTGCTTGTGCATTGTAGTTGATCGTGTATTTACCCGGTTTGTTTATTTTATAATCTTTAAAGAGATCGACGCTAACCTGAAGACTATCACCTGGCATTACTTTAATATAACTATCTTCAGGGGCAGGCATGATACGTTTTGCCATTGCACCATGATACTCTGCTTCTATTCCATATTCATCTTTGATGTCAAGATATTTACTCATTGTTCTCTCAAAAGGCGTATGCCATTTGCAAAACTGTTGGGGAGTTTTTGCGTGGTTATAAACTGTAAATATTAGTAAAAGTGAATCGTTGGATTGAATAACGGGTTTGATGCTAATATGAGCGAGCAATTGGTCGGTTTCATATAAATTATTTTGATGTTTTGTGGTACTACAAGAACCAACGATTAGTGTTCCGATCAAAATAAAAGAATATAAATATTTCATGAAATTTGTTTGAGAGTAAACGACGAATCCAACTCCTTCGCTACAACCCAGCTTATGAATAAAGTTCCTACAAATCACAATATTCTATTTCCAACCGTATTGAACTGTTTTTTGATACAAGCCTATTGTTAATTGGTAGAAAACATCCTATGTTCAGAAAATATGCTTGAGAGTTGAAATTTAGTATTTGTCCTTCGTGAATTAAAATGCATCTGTACTAACTAAACTTTCTATTCGGTAGAAATAGCTTTGTGTTTTTCACCCCGTTCTGTCATTTGCGAAATAATAGGCTTTAATTCATAGCCTATGGGCGTAAGTTCATAGTCAACGCGAGGAGGAACTTCTGCAATAAGTTATTAATCTTATTTGGTTTCTAAATCATTAAATATGAGCCAACTTACATTTCCTAATTGGCGCTTTCTTTTATAGCTTTGTTAAGCGGATCATATCGGTATGTTCTTGCGCTATACTTAACCCGACAATTATAATCAAGTTATGAATACAGCTTTTTTCGCAACTTCTCGTTTGTGTATCTTTTTTTCTATCCTGGTATTGGAAAGTATGCAACTGAATGCCCAAGAGATTCATCCATTTAAGGAAGATGATCGGGTTGTTTTTTTGGGTAATAGTATCACAGATGGCGGGCATTATCATTCTTTTATATGGTTGTATTATATGACGCGTTTTCCCGAAATGAACTTACTAATACAGAACGCTGGAATCGGTGGAGATAGGGTTATAGATATGATTGAACGTTTAGATGGAGATGTTTTTAGTAAACGTCCTACGGTCCTAATTACTACTTTTGGCATGAATGATACGGGTTATTTAGAATACAATGGCTCCCAACCGGATAAATTTGCCCGGGAAAAAGTTAAAGAATCTTGGGAGGCCTATCAGCAAATGGAGAAACGTTATCAGGGTTTGTCCGATACCAGAATAATTCTGCTAGGCAGTTCTCCATACGATGAAGGTGTGCAGATCAGAGACAATACATCTCTGAAGAATAAAAATAAGGCAATGCTCCAAATTGTTGATTTTCAGAAAAAATCAGCAAAAGCTAATCGTTGGGAATTTTATGATTTTAATGTGCCAATGACCAAACTTAATCAAAAGTTTCAAGCAGAGGATCCTTTTTTTACGCTCTGTGGTAATGATCGGGTTCATCCCGATAACGACGGCCATATGGTCATGGCTTACCTTTTTCTCAAAGCTCAAGGATTTGCCGGAATGAAGGTTGCTGAGATAAATATAGAAGCCTCTAAACAAAAAATTACCTCAGGGGTTAACTGTACGATAACAGATTTTAAGAAAACAAATACAGGTATTAGTTTTGATTATCAGGCGCATGCATTGCCATATCCATTGGATACGCTGAAAAGAGGATGGGGGAGTAAGAAAAGCCAATATGATGGAACTAAAGTCGTTCCATTTATGCAGGAAATGAATCAAGAGGTATTGACTGTACAAGGACTCAAGGGTTCTTATCAGTTGATTATCGATGAGGAGATTATAGGGGAGTGGACTGCTGAAGACTTTGCCTCAGGAATTAATTTGGCAGTCCTGAGCAATACTCCTCAATACCAACAAGCCCTGAAGGTTATGTATTTAAATGAGGAACGCTGGGAAATTGAAAGGCGTTTTAGGGATTATGCCTGGGTTCAGTATAATTTCTTTCAACCCAAAGGTATGCTGGAGGTGAATAATCGTAAAGCCATTGAGGTATTTGATGAGCATGCACCAAAGGATGCATGGCTTAGCGCTAAACGGGAGTTGTATTCAAAGGCAATGTTCCCTGAAGTTCGAAAAGCATGGTATGATCAAATGGAGGTACTCCTGCGTTCCATAAAAGACACTAGCAGGCCACTAAAAAGGAAAGTCAGTCTTGTTCGCCTGAAGTAACCTGAATAAACCATGATGAGAAAAAATATTATTATTACAGTACTCAGCGCGATTTTGCAGGTTACAGGTACCTACGCACAGCAAGCTTACTTTGTTGATGGATATCATGGTGGAATCTATGGCCACTATCCTATGTGGGTAACCCAGTTTATGCTGGATACCTTAAAGCAATATCCTGAGTGGAAGTTAGGGTTGGAAATTGAACCTGAAACTTGGGATACGGTTAAACGGAGAGATCCGGTAGGCTATGCGAGTTTTAGCAAGATTGCCAACCAGGAACGGATTGAATTTACCAATCCCACATATGCCCAACCGTATTGCTACAATATCTCCGGAGAGAGCATTATCCGCCAATTCGAATATGGAATAGAAAAGATACGTGCCCATTTCCCCGAGGTTACTTTCAGTACTTATGCGGTCGAAGAACCTTGTTTTACCAGTAGCTTACCCGAACTATTGAAGCAATTCGGTTTCAAATACGCGGTATTAAAATGCCCAAATACGTGTTGGGGTGGCTATACCCGAGCCCGTGGGGGCGAATTAGTGAATTGGATTGGTCCTCAGGGAAGCTCCATATTGACAGTTCCAAGATATGGCAACGAAGAGTTTGAGGATAACTCTACCTGGCAAACCAAGGCTTGGAATAATTCAGATTCTTTTCTTCGGTCGAGTTACGCGAGTGGAATTAGCAATCCTGTAGGGATGTGTTATCAGGATGCCGGATGGAGGAATGGTCCGTGGTTAGGCACGGGATCGCGGATTAAGAACAATTCAATCTACCTCACTTGGAAAGAATATTTTGAACAGATTTCAGCTAAGAAAACCGATGACAATTGGCATTTATCTCAAGAAGATATTCAAGTGAGTCTCATGTGGGGCAGTCAGGCTCTGCAGCGAATAGCACGACAAGTACGCAAATCCGAAAATAACCTGATCATGGCCGAAAAAATAAGCGCAATGGCCAATATTGAAGTTCAGTATGCTCCTGTAGTTAGTCAACTGAGGGAAGCTTGGCGTAAGCTGATGATGGCCCAACACCACGATTCTTGGATTGTGCCATACAATGAGTTGAAGAAGAATCAAACTTGGGCTCAAGCCATTAGGATATGGACTGATAGTGCAAACATTTTATCGGATGATATCACCTATCGAGCTATGGATTCCTATCAGTGGAATGCGGATAGAGATCAGGATAGCTTGGGATACATTCGTGTATTCAATACTACTGCCAGTGCACGTTCAGAAGTTGTTAGTGTTGAATTGCCTGCCTCGTTTACCAATCAGAACCTTGTTGTATACGATAGTAACCATAAAGCTGTTGTTAGTCATCTATCTGATAAAGATGGTGTTATAAATATTGTTTTTGAGGCGATTGTACCAAGTTTTGGTTTTTCAACCTATGTTATTGAGCGGAAAGAGCATAAAAATACCGTTATTAAAGGTGTTACATTTGACGTGCAAGGGAACTGCATTATCGAGAATGATATGTACAAGATCATTCTGGATAAAGCAAAAGGTGGTACCTTGAAGAGCTTGGTGGCCAAACATATCAACAACAAAGAATTCGTCGGATCCGATCAAACGTATAAGCTGGGCGAGATAGCAGGGAATTTTTATACCGATAACCAGTTCCATTCCTCTAAGGAAACCTTGGCTAACTTTACCGTGTTAGAAGACCAGGAGTTTCTGATTCGCATTCAAATTCAGGGGTATATCGCATCACACCCTTTTACCCAAATTATCACGCTTGAAAAAGGGCAAAAGCGAATTGATTTTGATCTAAGAATCGATTGGATAAACCCACAACAAATCGGTATAGGTGAATATGAGCAAAAACATAAATGGACAGACAATAGACGGGCGTACACAGATGATCGGTATAAATTAAAAATCATGTTTCCGTCAAGTCTAGGAGCGACTAATGTATATAAGAATGCACCATTTGATGTGACTAAAAGCAAATTGGAAAACACGTTTTTTGGAAGTTGGGACAGCATTAAGCACAATGTGATTTTGAATTGGGTCGACATTAGAGCGCAAGATAATTCTTATGGGCTGGCACTTCTTAGCGATCATACGACCTCCTATGGTCACGGGAAAGATTATCCTTTAAGTTTGACTGCTCAATATGCTGGTCTTGGACTTTGGGGAGTCGATTACAAAATGACGGAGGCCACTAAGATGAAATATGCTTTGATTCCCCACCAAGGGGATTGGGACCTCGCACAAATTTCCGCCCAAAGTACCAATTGGAACGAACCACTGTTGGCCGTTTACCAACCATCGATCTCATTAATAGATCGATCTTTTATTGAGATAGATCAGCCAGGATACGAGATTACAAGTGTGCAGGTGAAAGGTGATGATATCCTTGTTCGCTTATTTAATGCGGAGGGAGATCAGCAAATGCAAACGATACGATTTGCTTTTGAGGTATCTAGTATACAGGAAGTTCTTTTGAACGGTGATCTTGTTCAAGAAATGGCTCTTAGCAAAGATGAGGGCAAAGCGGCTGTCTCTCTTAGTATGCCACGCTTTGGAATAAAAACTTTACAGATTAAAAAATAACAACCATTGTACTATGCATTCAAGGGAAGTGATAAGTAGATTGCACATACTCGTGCAATCTACTTATACCATGATTGTTAAGTGGTTAAATTTCCTTAAAATTTATAACCAACGGACAATCCCAGCACCTTATTTTTAGAATCCAGCTCTTCACTGGTTTTCGTAAATCCATGATTATAACGTAAATCAATAGTGAAATTCATGATATCAACCCCCACGTTTACCAAACCGTCGAAATTAAAATCTTTATATTCATTATTTCCGAGGGCCTTATTTTTCTTTAGATTGTAATTTATCTGAGGACCTAAAGAAGCCCTTAAGGTCCACTCATCTTCCTGTAAAATTTTGTAGCCTACTTGAAGTGGTAGATTCAGTTGATAAAATGTAGGATTATAACTGATGTTATCAACACTATAACCTGATTTAAACGTAGAAACCAAAAGCTCTGGTTGAAAATAGACTTGATTCCCGGTGCGAAGAAATACGCCTGCTTGAGCACCAATTTTTGATTCTTTGTCCTTTACATTATTATTTCCATAGGATGAGGTACTATAAAGAGCACCCGCTTTAATACCATATTCAATTTGTTGTGCATTAACTTCTTGATGGATACCAAACACTATGGATAGAAACAATACTCCGAACTTTAATTGATTTTTCATTTTCTTTAATTTTTAATTTGTTTACTTTGAAGACACTCTATTTTGACTTTACCCTTGTTTTTAATTTTATTTTTTTTCTGTATTCGATTGTTGACAACGGTTCAGCGTTCTAACAATGGCACCAATAAGTATTTGAATCTCAATTTCACACTATTTATCAAGTAGTTTTGAAGACTATAATCGCTCATTATTAAGACGTCTTGCCACACTTTATTTTTAAATTTGATTGATGAAAAGCATTTCACCCCTGGTTAATAATGAATTATTTTTTTCTGATGCAACTAAGGGTAAAGACGAGTATAGCTGTCATAAGATAAATCAGAGACATATTCATTAAGCACAAAAATTAATTTATGCCGATATCTAAGGAAAAAAAGTTTGAATCAATTTTTAGAGCACATTTTAAAGAGTTGGTTCATCATGCCTATAGAATACTTCGTGATCTGGATAGGGCAGAAGAAGTCGTACAACAAGTGTTTTTAAAATTTTGGGAAAGAGATTGGGAAAATGAAATCCATACATCTCCTAAGGCTTATCTGTATCGATCAGTTTATAATGAAAGTATAAATCATATTAAACAAGATCAGGTAAAGCGTCGCTATGAAGTTTTTCAGAAGGAAAAGAGGGTAAATGAATATTATGAGCTTCAACAGGAAAAGGAATTAAAATTACAATTGCATGCTGCTCTGGAACAATTGCCTAGTAAATGTAGAGCAGTATTTGAGTTGAGTAGATTTCAACACCTCAGATATGAGCAAATTGCTGATGAACTAAACATTTCCCAAAAAACGGTGGAAGGTCATATTTCAAAAGCATTGAGACATTTGCGGATATATTTGGTTGATTATCTGAACATACTATTATTAATGTTAATCAGTGGATTATGAATAAGGATTTATTAGTTAGCTATATACTCTTGGAAGTAAATAATGAAGAGAAAATGCTCGTGGAGCAGTGGATTAAACAAGATCCGGAGCATGAAAAAGAATATTTGGAAATGAAGAGAATTTGGGAAATAAGCAACAAAGGCGATCAAGAATTACCGGAGGTTGATGTAGACAAGGGGTGGAGTGATTTTCAATTGCTTAAGGCCAAAAGAGACGCGTTATCTAAAAAGAATGATAAGATCAAGACGTTTACCCGTTGGCAAGTTGCTGCGAGCATAAGCATTGTTTTTTTACTTTCATTTTGGTTACTCTTTCAATTCAAATCGGTTCATTTGGATGTAGTTTCCAAGAATGAGTTCAAACAAACTGAACTTCCTGATGGAAGTACTGTTAACTTAAATAAAAATGCTGCATTAAGTTACCAGACAAAATGGCTGGTTAATAAGCGAATGGTAACTCTAAAACAAGGTGAGGTTTTCTTTCAAGTGAAAAGAAACGAAAAAAGGCCTTTTATCATTTCCAGCGGCAACAGCACAATAACAGTTTTGGGAACAAGTTTCCATCTCAGAAGGGAAAATAAAGAAACACAGGTTATTGTAACATCAGGATCTGTTATGGTTAATTATGCCGACAAGCAGGTCATATTGAAACCTAGACAATCGATCACCATACAGGATACGAGTAAAATACGACTAAAACTCGACACAGTTCCCGATGATCTCTACAGATACTATGTGCACCAAGAATTCATTTTTGAAAACACGCCGCTTAAAAGAGTATTCGAGGTATTGGGAAAAGCGTATAACCACACCTTTGTGATTGAGAACGCTGAGCATGGCAAATTGCTCTATACGGCAACCTTTCCACAACAAAATTTAAACGAAATGATACAGGTAATCCTTGAGACTTTCAATTTGAAATTAGAGAGAAAAGGAAATACCTATTACATAAAATAACACACATGGCACTCAATAATTTCTTTTATACAATCAAGATCATCATTTATATTATTCGTAAATCAAAATGGTTTGTTATCGTTACTGCCTTGGTGGTTAACCAAAATTTTCTATCAGCCCAAAATTTATTTACAAGGACGATTACTATGCCTGAATACAAATCGGCAACCTTGCAGATGGTCTTTGAAGAGATAACCAGTCAGAAAAACGTCTATTTTTCGTACAATAGTAATGTATTAGATTTAGACAGCACCGTGCATGTAAAACCCTTTAAGGGAATGCTTATAGATTACATGGAAAGCGTATTAGGTGATCGGTACTTTTTTAAAGAAAGTGAGAAGCATCTCATCATTACCTATGCACCTAAACGAATGGATGCACATGTAGACTGGAAAACTAATCAAAGCAATAAGGGAATGATCGTTGGCGTGGTTCGGGATGTCCGTACCAACAAGAAATTGCCTTATGCATCCATATATGACCGGTTAACCTTCCAATCTGCTACCTTATCCAATCAGGATGGGTATTTTGAATTGAACGTAAAATATCCTGAACAAACGGTAAGCATCACCCTAAGCAAGGAAAATTACAGAGATACCACCATCACGGTAATGCTTCCAATAGAACTTCGAAAAGGCAAGAAAAATAGTCAGACAGGATACTATGCCATCAGCGATTCAAGCGGCTCTGTATATAAGAATTTTTTTGGGGCCTTGTTTACCGGTTCCAGAGAGCGCTTGCAAAGTATTAATCTGGGTGGTTTCTTTGCCTATAGTCCCTTTCAAGTATCTTTGACACCCGGTCTTAGCACGCATGGATTTTTCAATTCTCAAGTTGTTAATAAATTTTCATTAAATATTATTGGTGGTTCGACTGCTGGAGTTGATGGATTTGAAATGGCGGGAATATTTAATGTCAATCAATTCGATGTTAAAGGTGCGCAAGTGGCTGGTGGAATAAATGTTGTGGGGGGGCATGTTCATGGAATTCAGATGGCAGGTTTAGGTAATGTCATCTTAGGGAATAGTAAGGGATTTCAAATTGCTGGGCTTTGGAATAATGCGGATACCCTGAGAGGGCTTCAACTTGCCGGCGCATTAAATATTGCCAAAAGCGGGACAGGTAGCCAACTTGCAGGCGGAGTGAATATTGCAAAAGACAGGATATCAAATCAGCTCGCCGGTGGTGTAAACATTGCTAAGCGGGTGAAAGGCATACAAGTTGCTGGTCTTCTTAATATTGCAGATAGTAGTGATTATCCTATTGGTATTTTGAATTTAATTAAAAATGGGAAAAAAATAATAGGTGTACAAATAGATGAAAGTCGATTTTTCAGCGTCAATTTCAGCTCAGGGGGTAGGGTCCTTTATAGCAATTTGGGCATAGGTAGTTTCGTGGATTCTCAAGAGTCGGCAAGCCAATATGGAGTGGATTTTGGCCTTGGGGCACATTTAATTAATAAAGCTAAATTTACCCTATCGACTGAGCTCAATCAAAGACATTTTTTTGATAAAAACTTTAAATCACAAGATTATTTCCGTTCTAGCTTACGGGTTATCCCCGCTATAATCCTTGCTGATAAATTTGAACTCTATGTAGCGCCAAGCTTCAATTACAGTGAGGTTCAGGCACCCCTGGACAAAGACATTGTTTGGAAATTATGGGGTGCAGATAAACAAAGAAGAAGTTTTCATGGCGGTTTAAGCGCAGGAATAAATTTTGTGTTTTAAATCATCGTAATTTTTGTAAAGAAATAGTGGTTATTCAAGAAGGGACCTAACAACGTCAATACAAATCAGGAATGTGGAACAAAGAACTGTAGGCAAAGGTTTTCTCTTCCTTACAGTTCTTTGGAAGGGATATCGATTGTTATACTAGGAAAGCTTTGGTTCGATGTTCAAGGTGAAGTAAAAGGTGCTTCCAGCACCATATTCTGATTCTACCCAAATTTTGCCTCCTTGGGCTTCGATAAATTCTTTACTAATGCTGAGTCCTAGTCCTGTGCCTTCTTTTTTTGTGCCAGGTATCCGGAAATACCGTTCAAAAATCTTTGCTATGTATTGTGGTTGTATACCTTGACCATTATCTGTAACCGAAAACTTCAGTAAGTTATTTTCCCTCTTCGTTTTGATATAGATAGCCGAATTTTCGTATGAATATCGGATAGCGTTAGAGATTAAATTAGTGAGCACCCATGCTGTTTTTTCACTATCAGCCGAAATAATGAGCGCATTTTGATCTGTTTCAATGCTAATGCTTATATTTTTATGTCCAGCAGCAGATTTTGTAGCATTCACGGCATATTCAATGATAGGATTCACTTCAGATGTGAGCAACTTTATTTGAATTGATCCACTTTCTACCTGAGTGATATTTAATAACTCTCCAGTGATTTTTAACAGACGAAACGTATCATCCTTTATACCACTCACTAACTCTTTCTGTTCTTGGTTTAAATTTCCTACTTGTTCATTTTCCAGTAACTGCAAGCCCATTTGGATGGATGAAATAGGAGTTTTAAATTCATGAGAAACCGTCCCCATAAAATTCGTTTTGGCCAAATCCATCTCTTTAAATGGCGTAATATTTCGTAACAATATGACCTGGCCAATAAATTCGCTATTCTCTTCTCCGGTAGGTACTATATTGATATCAACAACTTCTTTTTCAAAGTAGCTCTCCTTTTGGTCTGCATAGATTTTTAATGGAGAAGACTTCTCATTTTCAGTTTTAACAAAGGAGATATCCTTTATAAGATCTCTGATAAGGTCATTGTAAACCGCAATTTCCTGTATGTTCTTTCCTAAAAGATCTATCCTAGATAGTCCTGAAATTTTCAATGCCTCTTCATTTGCAAAAAGTACCTGATTGTTTTCATCAATTCCAATGACGGGATCATGCAGGTTATCAATTAATGTCTCCAGCCTTTGCTTGACTTTTAAAATCTTATCCAAATTACTCTCCGAATATTCCTCGAGTTTCTCCGCCATGGTATTAAATGATTTCGCTAAATCTCCGAACTCATTGTGGCGATCGAAGTGGACTCGCTTTTTATAATTTTCAGTGGCGATTTCCTTTATACTTTCAGTCATCTCTTTGATCGGGTTGGCAATGTTGGAGGGTAGGTTGACCAGAAGAATAAAAGCAATCATAAAACACAAGGCTCCGGTAATGGAAATAATTACAATTGATTTTTGAGCTGTTTGATCAGCGATATCACTTTTTCTATTGATTGCCTCCATATTTAAACGCATCAATTCCGTGATATCTTTTCGTATAGAAGATATGAGTGCTGAATCTGCTGGTTGTGTCTTTAAACTATTGTAATGAGCGATAATGAGCTTTGTGGCCTCAAGTTCTCCCTGCTCAGTTACATTGTCTGTTTGTAAATCTAGGTTTTTTTGAAAGACTTGGATAGCAGAAGGATCTAAGGCCATATCCTCCAGCGCTAGCAGCATATTTCTAGAATATTGTAATGTATTAAAATTAGCGACCAATATGTTGTTTGTATCTTTTTTGAGCTGATTTATTGACCAGCTACTGATTACAGCTAACGCTAAAATCAATAAGAATAGCAAACCTACTCCAACTGTTAATTTTGCTTTTATTCTCATTTTATGATAATATTACAAGGTCAATATTTTCTTGAGACAGTTTATTTAATAATGTATTAAATGTATCTGTAGCCATGATGATTTTTATTAATGTAATGTGCGGTTTGCCAATGCACACCGTCGTGATTTTAAGGGATTCACATTCTTTAATTATTGCCTTGGTGGTGTTTGTTGCTTTCACTTTTATAATTTCAGCACCTAATTCAGTCGCTAATTTAAAATTATTGATTAAATGACGCTGTTTGTCCAAAGCGATTTTATCGGCGTTTTCATTCGGCCTCTGAACATACATTACATACCATTTACTGTTGTAATAGTTGGCTAATCGAGCTGTTTTTCTAATGACATTTCTGGCTGTTTTTTCATTTGAACTGATACAAGCTAAAAAACGTTCTTTCTTGACATTCCGAGTGAGTACAACCTCTGTTTCCACCTTGCGTTGCACTTGTGAGGCAACCTCTTTTAATGCTAATTCACGAAGTTGAAGGATATGTTCGCTTTTGAAAAAATTCTGTAACGCCAGTGCTATTTTCGAGCTTTCATAAATTTTGCCAGTTTTAAGACGATCAATCAAATCTTCTGCGGTAAGATCAATATTGACCACTTCATCTGCTTGAGTAACCACGCTATCTGGAATACGTTCTTGAACGTCTACACCGGTAATGTTTCTTACCTCTTCATTCAGACTTTCAATATGCTGTATGTTTACCGCACTTATTACATTGATGCCTGCATCCAAAATGTCCATCACATCTTGCCAGCGTTTCTCATTTTTACTTCCCTCGATATTGGTATGAGCCAACTCATCCACAATGACGACCTCTGCTCTAAGATTGATTATAGCTTGTAAATCAAGTTCTTGAAGCTCTTTTCCTTTGTAAAAAAGCTTCCTTCGGGGGATGATTGGTAAACCGTTTAATAAATCGTGTGTTTCTTCGCGGTTGTGCGTTTCAATATAACCTACTTTGACATCAATGCCGTTTCTCAAAAGGGTATGAGCCTCCTGCAACATCCGGTACGTTTTACCTACACCAGCACTCATCCCGATGTAGAGCTTGAATTTTCCTCTTCGGGATTTCTGTATTAAATTTAAAAAATGTTCAGCACTTTTTCTTTCATCCATACCAACTGTTTGGTTTTATAAATTTACTAATTCTCCTTAGAGAAATTGTTAAGGAGAATCTAAGTAAACTGAAATAGTTAAAAATGTATTGCTAATGAAGTTATGGCCGCCGTATTTCCTTTGTTGATGTGCTCGCCACGGGTTAAAAAAACAGCGTCTTTACTGGTTAAACTTTTCACCTCAGTACGCCAAAGTAGATTAGGTAAAATCTGGTAGTCTATATTTAAAGAAACTCCAAAAGTCTGAAAACCATTCGCTGTATCGGTGGAAATTATCACGCCGTTTTTGTCGTTGTAATATTCTCCTCTTGCGGCTATACTCACTTTTGGATTAGGAGAATATTTTGCAATAAGCGCGGCCGTGTACCAGGTATGATAATCACTACTTGATTTCTCTTTTTGTTGGATACCCAGGTCAAATCCGGCCATCAAAGCGAATTGATGACTGATCTCGAAATGTCCGTAAAGGTTATGAAAGTATCGCATTTTTCGTTCATCATCCGGAAAATCATTGCCAATAAAAGAACTGCTATTTAACATTATTTTTTTATCTATTCGGTAGGTCAGTTGATGTCCGAATGCCGGCGTGGTATTGCCTTCAACTCGTTGAATACGTTGCCAACCATTTATCACTAGGATAGCCATATCCCATTTTTGGTTGGTAGTCCTGTAAGATAATTTAGCTCCGGTTTCAAAATAAGGTGAATTGTCAGCCATTATACTCCTTGAGAGTGTGAAACAATCTGCGCTGATTGCACTTTCATAACCGATATGTGAAGGTAAAATACCTGCATCGAGCCATAACTCATGGTTTTTTGATAACTTAACCCCAACATTCGCCTGGTAGATATTTTTTAAAACGCCTTGTTCTGTCGCATAATTAGCGTTCATATAGGATCCTAATCCAAACCCTAGATTTGCTCTAACTTTATCTGTCTCATAAGCCGCTTGGATTAAACCCAAGTTCAAACTTATTTCATTATTGCGGTGGTGGCTGTAGGCAAAACTTGGTCTTGTATTTGATTTTGGGTTGTTAAAGTCCTGCTGGTAATAGACTTCTGCATAACCGCTTATGGTGACTGTTTTTGGCTCTGATTGTTGCGCCACACCTCTTCCTGCTATTCCTAAGAAAAGGCCTGAGAGTATGAGTATTCTTTTCATTTTTGATTTGTAAAATTTAACAGTTTTCAAATGGATTTGTCTGGTATATAACCAAGATTGCCCTAGCTATTTTTTGATTAAAGGGAGGAGATCACGCTCTTATTGCTGGTTTATATTATCTAATGCGATGTTTAACTTTAACACATTAATTTTTTCTGGTCCAAACATTCCCCACAATGGTTTTTCGGTGTTTTCGGTGATCAATTGATGAAGTTTAGCCTCCTTAATATTTCTTGTTTTTGCAATTCTTTTTACCTGTACTTTTGCGGCTTGTACAGAAAAATTTGGGTCTAAACCACTGCCACTCGCTGTGATCAGATCCACAGGAATTTCAGATTTATCTATACCTGGGTTGTGGTTTAAAAATGAATCAATTCGTGTTTGGACGACTGCAAGGTATTCTTTATTGGAAGGACCCTTGTTGCTTCCCGCTGAGCTTGAGGCGTCATAGTTGATAGCTGATGGACGAGACCAGAAGTATTTGTTCTGCGTAAAGACTTGTCCTATGTTGGTATAAAACTTTTTCCCATTGTGTAGAATAACTTCTCCTTTTCCTGAGTTTGGAGCAAACTGGGCAATGCCTAATACTGCTAGGGGATAAACAACTGTAAAGAACAAGATCAATACAGCCGTCAATTTTATCGCATTTAGAATATGTTTTTTCATTGTTTTTATTTTTTTATGATTAAAAGAAAACTGATATGGCCAAATCGGTTAGTTTAATTCCTGCAAAAGGAACCAAAATACCGCCAAGACCAAATATGAATAGGTTCCGAGCAAGCAGAGCACTTGCACCGATCGGTTTGTAGGCAACTCCCTTTAAAGCCAAAGGTATAAGCATGGGGATGATTATAGCATTGAAAATTACAGCAGATAGAATGGCACTTTCGGGGCTGTACAGGTTCATAATATTTAATCCCTGTAATTCGGGAATGGCAGTAATAAACAAGGCTGGGATAATCGCGAAGTATTTAGCGACATCGTTGGCAATACTGAAAGTCGTTAAAGTCCCGCGAGTCATCAATAATTGTTTACCGATTTCTACTATCTCAATCAATTTGGTTGGATCATTATCTAAATCCACCATATTGCCTGCTTCTTTTGCTGCTTGAGTACCACTATTCATGGCGACTCCTACATCGGCCTGGGCCAATGCTGGAGCATCATTGGTTCCATCACCCATCATGGCCACTAAACGACCTTGTGACTGTTCTTTCTTGATGTAGTTCATTTTGTCTTCGGGTTTTGCTTCCGCAATAAAATCATCTACTCCAGCTTTTTGGGCTATAAATTTTGCTGTTAAGGGATTATCGCCTGTAACCATTACCGTTTTAATACCCATTTTACGTAGTCGCTCGAATCGTTCATGGATGCCTGGTTTAATAATGTCTTGTAATTCAATAACGCCTAAGGCGTTTTCATTTTCTGATACCACTAGTGGTGTACCTCCATTTTTAGAAATGGCTTTTGCTTGTTCTTCAATTTCTTCAGGAAACAAATTTCCACCCTGCAGTATAAGATTCCGAATGGAGTCAGTTGCTCCTTTTCGGATCCGTGTCTGCTGAAAATCAATTCCTGAGCTACGGGTCTCTGCAGTAAATTTTACGAATACAGGATTTTGTACCCCGTAGCTTAAAGGATCAATCCCTGCCAGCTCAATGACGGATTTTCCTTCTGGTGTTTCATCAGCCATGGAGCTCAATACGGCGGCTTTGATAAAACTTTTTTGATCTATTCCATTAGCGGGATAAAAATGAGTTGCTTTGCGGTTACCGATCGTAATTGTTCCGGTTTTATCAAGGAGCAAAACGTCTATATCGCCTGCAGTTTCGACCGCTTTTCCGCTTTTGGTAATCACATTGGCTCGTAAAGCCCTATCCATTCCTGCTATGCCTATAGCAGATAACAGACCACCGATGGTGGTTGGGATAAGACAGACAAATAAGGAGATAAGCGAAGCAATTGTAATGCTTACATTGGCGTAATCGGCAAACGGCTTTAAGGTTGAGCATACAATAATAAAGACCAATGTAAAGCCTGCTAAAAGGATTGTTAGTGCTATTTCGTTGGGGGTCTTTTGCCTAGCAGCACCTTCCACCAGAGCGATCATTTTGTCCAAAAAGCTCTCGCCAGGTTGCGTTGTAACCTGGACGATAATTTTGTCTGATAATACTTTGGTACCACCTGTCACTGAACTTTTATCTCCACCAGCTTCGCGTATTACTGGAGCTGACTCTCCTGTAATTGCACTTTCATCAATCGTTGCCAGACCTTCAACGATTTCTCCATCAGAAGGTATTATATCTCCTGCTTGGCAGACGAAAATATCTCCTTTTTGCAATTGGGAGGAAGAAATGGATTTTCCATTTTGTAGTATTGCGGGTGTTTCTTCTCTTGTTTTGCGTAGGCTATCTGCTTGTGCTTTGCCTCTGGCCTCGGCTATCGCTTCGGCAAAATTGGCAAATAATAATGTCAACAGCAGTATACTAAAAACGGTAAAGTTGTATCCAAAACTTCCCTGTTCTTTTGCTCCTGCCAATGTCCAAAAACTGACCACTAGCATGACCAATGTGCCTATCCATACCGTAAACATTACTGGATTACGGAACATTGTTTTTGGATTGAGTTTCACGAAAGATTCTTTGAATGCTTTCCGAACCATGTCTTTCTGAAACAAGGATGTATTATTGTTCATTTTTTATTTATTTAGTCAAGTTTATTAAAGTGAAAAATACTCTGCAATGGGCCCCAATGCTAGCGCTGGAAAGAATGCCAGTGCTGTCACAATAGCGATTACAACAAATATCATCAGCCCAAATGTTATCGTATCGGTTTTCAGCGTTCCCTCGCTCTCAGGGACAAATTTTTTCTCAGCTAATAACCCTGCTATGGCCACCGGACCAATAATGGGTAAGAAGCGCGAGAGTAAGAGCACAAAACCAGTGCTGATATTCCACCATAATGTATTGTCACCAAGTCCTTCAAAACCGCTTCCATTATTGGCAGATGAAGAGGTGTATTCATAAAGCATTTCGCTGAATCCATGGAAGCCAGGATTGTTTAAGGTATCCATGGTGTAAACAGGGAGTGATGTGGCTAGGGCGGTTCCAATTAGAATGAGAAACGGATGCAGTATGGCAATAACCATTGCAATTTTCATTTCTCTTGCTTCAACCTTTTTTCCAAGGAATTCAGGTGTTCTTCCAACCATCAACCCACTGATAAAGACGGCGAGTATAATGAATATGAAAAAGTTTAAGATCCCAACACCTGCACCCCCATAAAAACTATTGATCATCATTGCGAGCAATTCATTCATTCCCGACAAAGGCATGGAACTGTCGTGCATGGAGTTTACTGAACCGGTTGAAATAACAGTAGTGACAATACTCCAAAAACCGGACGCAGGAGATCCCAAGCGTATTTCCTTACCTTCCATTGCCCCAAGTGAATTATCGATACCCATTGCTGCAATAGCAGGATTTCCCTTCATTTCCATAGTTATATTGGGTATAACAAGCATTAAAAAACCTACACTCATTACACCAAAAATCAGCCATGACAATTTTCTCCTTTTTATAAAATATCCAAATGCGAAAATCATGGCAATGGGTATGATTAGTTGAGCTATCATTTCGACCATATTGGATAGGTATGTTGGATTTTCAAATGGATGTGCTGAGTTTACGCCAAAGAATCCACCACCATTGGTTCCTACGTGTTTGATCGGGATGAATGCGGCCGCAGGCCCCCTGGATATGTCAACCGAATCACCTTGGAGGGTCGTTATAGTATCCTTGCCCTCAAAAGTCATAGGTATACCTTCAAATACAAGAATTACAGCTACGATACAGGTAACTGGCAATAAAATGCGCGTACATGATTTTATAAAGTAGGTATAAAAATTTCCAAGTCGATTTGCTGATTTATCCCGAAATGCCCGAAAGACAATAACTGCAGCTGCCATTCCCGATCCTGCACTAACAAATTGTAAAAACATCAACCAATATTGACCTAAATAGCTTAAGCCTGTTTCCCCAGAGTAGTGTTGTAAGTTGCAGTTAACCACAAAAGAAATCACTGTATTGAAAGCCAAATCAGCTGACATGCTGGGGTTTTGATCTGGATTAAGAGGAAGAATTCCTTGGGTCATTAAAACAAGAATACCCAGTAAAAACCAGATCATATTTATTGTGAGTAAAGCCACCATATGTTCTTTCCAACTCATTTCAGTTTGAGGAGTAATACCGCTGATTTTGTAAAAGACCTTCTCTATTGGATTGAAAACCGGATCTAGTAATGTGCTCTTCCCTTCATAGACCTTTGCTATATATTTGCCCAATGGTATAGCTAGTAAAATCGACAAAATAAACGTGGCGATTATTCCTAAAATTTCTGTATTCATTTTTTTTAATTAAAATTTGTTTTATTTATTCATTTGAAGTAGGAGGGATCTCGCCTCGTCGCTTCCATTTATCTTGCGAGTCGTCCAAACAAATGATTTAAAATTGTTCTGGCTTTAGTAATACGTAACAGATGTAAATAAATACACCAATAGCCACGATGAATAATGCTGTCATATACTTGTTTTTAGTAGTAAATATTCTTTATTTGTAGCAAGTGAATCTGTTTTAGATTCTCGGGGATGAGTTGGTAGATATAGTTCCATTGCTCTGTTGTGCATCGTCTTTTCATCCCGTCAAAAGCGCGGACAAAAAGATTCTCAATGATAAACTGAACATAGTCATTCCCTCTCTTATACAGCCAACCGATGAATTTTATTTTCACAGCAATTTTTTCAGTTTGTCCTCTATGGAGTAAAAAATTGATGTGATTTACAATTGCCTGAAATATTCCTGCAAAATTTTTATTGTTGGACAATTTGTGTATTTCCTCTTTGATTTCTTTGTACTGAACAGCCAGATATCGACCGGCTGTTATTTCGTTTATCCTTTTCATGAGTCTCTTCTTTTTAGTTGGTTTATTTGCTTTTCTAGTTAATTCTCTAAAATTGTTCTGATATATCCTTTTCGTAATTCACAGGGAAAAAGAGCCAAATGTTTTTTTAGACTTCCTGGACTTTCTGCATAAGAGAATGCTGTTAAGAATTCATTTTCGATGGCATTACGGGTATATTGATTGCCTTCTTGATAAAGCAGATTAACAACCTTCACAATTTCTTGTACGCGATCTAGTTCATGGTTTACACCTGAACTGATTTTTTGTATACATATTTCTGCCAACAGATGAAGGAGACGATAATCTGCTACCTCTTCATCCAGTTCTTCTATTCTTTGAAATTCATCAATGGCCTCTGGAGCCCATTGATGAATAGTGTGTGTAATTTTTGTTTTCATCTTAACTTTACATTTTCTCAAAAAAGTCGATCGCCTTAATGAATAAACCAAAACAGGCCACGCCCGCTAGAACTAAAATTATTATCAACATGTTTTCTACTTTTTATTGTTTAAATTATTCCCAAAATGCCTGCAAATAGACGAAGAGGTCTTTTACCATTTTTCATCGCTATCTTTCCCATCATGCCAAAATGTGTTCCGGTAGTATTTAATTATTTGATAATAAGTGTTTTATATTTAATTTTAGGTTCATGTCGAAGTGACAATCCTATCATAATGATAGATTTTTATCAAAATGATAGGCTATTCTTTTTGGCTGAGAAGCGGAATGAAATGCGAAGTTTGGAAAGAGGTATAAAATAAAGTGTAATTCTTTATGGAGTCAGCAATAAATAGGCGTGACAAATTACGGGGTAGTGGGGGTTTTAAGGGGGTTATATTCTTTTACAGATTAGAATGGTACGTATTTTTAAATTTTAGAGAATCGAAAAGAAACTGGCTATCCAGGCGAAGGGTGGTTTGGCGGGCCAAATAAGCTATTCTAACCCTTATAAGGTTAATAAAATCGATTAGTTGAGTTTATACTCTTCAATTTTTCGATAGAGAGTAGCAATACCTATTTCCAGTAGTCGAGCTGCTTCCGCTTTATTACCAGCTGTGTAGTTTAGAACTTTTTGGATGTGTAATTTTTCAATACTAGCCATAGAAAATGCGGAAAGCTGCTGCGTTGTAGATTTTGTATATTGAAAATCTATGGGGAGCGTATCTAGATCTAAAGTATCGTCATCAGCTAGGATGACACTTCTTTCAATTACATTTTTTAATTCGCGGATATTTCCTTTCCATACATTCTTTTCTAATGCTGAAATATACTCATTACTCAATACTAAAGGACTCCTTTTGGACTTCTGTACAAAATAATTTACATAGTATTCTGCGAGTAACCTAATGTCTTTGGGATGTTCTCTTAATGCAGGTAAATGAATACCAAATACCGAAAGCCTATAAAACAGGTCACTTCGAAAATGTCCATTTTCAATTTCCAGCTGCAAATCTCGATTGGTTGCAGCAATTATACGGACATTCACGTGTATTGGTTTAGCATCACCCACACGTAAAAATTCCCCGTTTTCCAATACCCGCAATAATTTAGCTTGTAAGTCCATTGCCATTTCACCAATTTCATCTAGGAAAAGGGTCCCATTATGAGCCTCTTCAAAAAGTCCCTTTTGATCTTTAGAAGCGCCTGTAAATGACCCGGCTTTATGACCGAATAGCTCATTTTCCAATAAATCCTTACTGAATGCAGAACAATTGATAGCGAGAAAATTATGGTTTGCCCGACGGCTACCTTGATGAATTGCTTGCGCGAATATTTCTTTACCGGTTCCAGTTTCGCCGGTTAATAAGACCGTTGTGTCAGTAACAGATACTTTTTTAGCCAATTCTATTGCCTTAAGAATAGGTTTTGATTTTCCCATTATCTTATCAAAAGAATGCCTTTCTCCTAGTTGTTTTTCTAATTGACGCACTCTTTTATTGAGAGCAACCTTTTCGCTTGCTTTATATAGTAAGGGGATTATTTTGTTGTTATCATCTCCTTTTGTTATATAGTCAAAGGCTCCGTTTTTAATCGCTTGAACACTATCTGGAATATTTCCAAAAGCAGTTAATAGGATGATTTCAGTTGTAGGGTATTTTGCTTTAATCACTTTTGCGGTCTCTACACCACTTCCATCGGGGAGTTTTACATCGCAAATGACTACCTCGATATCCTCGAGTTCTAATTTTTTTAATCCTGATTTGATATTGGAAGACTGAAAACATTCAAAACCTTCAAAACCAATAATTTTTGAAAGTAGGTTTCTCAGCTTTTCTTCATCATCTATTATAAGTACTTTAACCACGCTAAATTAAGTTCATTTAGTTCAAAATTACGAATTTTTATCTGGCTTTGGCTTGTTCGCAATCGGTTTTCATGGAGTCAACTTCTAGGTCCTGAATTGAGCCTACTAATCAATGCGAAATATGTGAAATGATACAAGATAGTCAACCTGGTTAAATGATTAATATCTTTTTTCTTTTAAATTCAAATTACTTCTCTGTAAGGATTATGTTGGAATGTTCGGAAATAATTTCTTTAATAATTTCATAATAGGTGCTCCCAATACCATTTTGCAGATCTTCTAGTTTTTTTTGGAATATTTCCTTGTTAAAAGGTGAACCTGATTTAAGTTTATCCTTGTAATAGGACAGGGTGGCTTCATATCCAAGTGTCTTTTTGCAGTTGTCGGAATCCAGCCATATAATTTCATTCATTTCGTTAGGCTCAATAGCGCCAAATCCACCATATAAAAGATCATTAAATGCATCTAGGCTATGGCCAAGTTGCCAATCCACATCTTTCATAAAAACTCGGTTAATTTCTAAATAGAAAGAGGAAATATCTGTTATCCCGGAACCATTAATAAGCAGCTGATTCATGAAGGTAAAATAAGCAAAAGATAAAATTTAAATATAACAATACTTAGAAAACAAATACGACTGTGTGGAAGAAGATCGTTAAATTTTTTTTTTACTCAAAATGGAGCTAATTTTCTTGGCATAAAACATCGTAAATTTCAGCATGTTTTATCGACTGATGCTGGGAGGGCTAAATTTTTCAGCTCAATAATTTAAACCTATGAAGTTGATATTAACCTACCTTTTTTATTCATGCTATGAATCATTATTCTAACAGGCATATAACAGAACCTTTATGGCAGTCATCTGTTTATATAATTCAAGGTCGGTGATATTTGACCTTTTCTTCATTGAGAATAGATTAAACAAAATTTCTTAAATAGTAATCACCATGGATAACATTAAAGAAGTGCAAATACAGCAGATAAAACTTCAACAGCGATTGAATGAACAGTCAATTTTTATTAAACAATTTATATTTCGTTTTTTTTCTTTAGTAATCGGACAGAAACTCTTTCGTTCAGCAGTCAAAGGAGCTAAACCGTTCCATCTAATGGGTGCAGCCGGATTACTCTATATAGGCTTCACTGGGAAGTTTCCTATACTACATTGGATTCAGCGAAAAAATATAAATCACGGACAATTCAATTTTAAGAAAGAACTATTTGTTCAGAAATCATTGGGCGAAGTTTATCTTTTTTTTAGAGACCTTACAAATATATCAAATCTTATACCTTGGATTGATCATGTAATCCCCTTGAATTCAGATCGAACACATTGGGAAATTACATTATGTGCATTCGGTAAAAGCTGTGTATTTGAAATATTTATTGTAAAGGAAAGAGCTGAGGAATTTATTGGATGGTCTACTGGTGAAAATTCGATGATTTACCATTCCGGAAAAATGGAATTCAAATCAGGACCTAGGCCCGAGAGCACCGTAATTGATTTTGTGTTTAGTTATTCACCTCCTATGGGAAATATGGGGCGAATAATCACCTTGCCTTTGAATAAATTCATAGATTCTAAACTAACTAATTTTCTAACCAAATTGTTGTCAAAAGCAGAAAAACCTGATTAGCGCATTGTAATCAATTTCTTAGCATTGAAAAATAAGACATACCTAGTTCCCCCTTGATTTTATTTCTAATCATTGGAAGCACTGTTGCTGCTTTTCTCTTTTAAAGCAGATGCAATTTGTCGTAAGGTTTCATTCTGTTCTCGGAGAGCAGCTGTATGGTCTCTTTTAGTCACTAGATATTTGTCCAATAGTGCAGAAAGGAGTCTGTATATTCCATAAATCACCGCGATTATGAACCCTATCCAGAAAAAATACATTAAAAAAAGTGTGAACGTATACATAATTAAAGTTTTGAATTTATCCTTATTCTGTTTTATAAAACATTTATTTCTTATCCAATTTGAAACGAATCGGTAAAGAGTATGACACGCGCGTTGGCACATTGTTAACTCTTGCTACTTTCCAATCTTTTTTTTGCATTAATTTTTCAATAATCTGCTCATCCATACCATACCCCATACTATCCTTCACATTGACTTCTTTAATGGTACTATCTAGTTCAACAACGAACAAATATGTTCCATTAAGTACTTTCTGACCTGTACTCTTACGAGTAGGGAAATTCAGTTCTTTTTTTAGTGATGAGACGGAATTGGTTAAATCGGTTTGACTGTATCCAGTAATAGCAGATAACAAAAGAATAAAGGTTGTTAAATGTTTCATTTTTTTTCTCGTGGTTAATCTGTTATGATTTTTGAAGGTATTCAAATTAAAGTCAATAGGAGATCGGTTAGTAATCTCCGTGATAAAGATAATAATTAAAATTATACAATACTATCTGCATGCCTTGGACGTTCGCGGTTATCAAAAAAGAAAAAAGATAAGATTGAATTGCACGAAACTTTCAATTTCATGAGATCTATCAGAAATGATAATTTTATACTAAAAATAAATGGTTGCACCTGATTTACTGCTTTATGAGTTAAAAAACATGCAGTTAGTTTGGGTGTTTTTTTTGTATTGAATTGAAAAAATTGTATTTTACCAGACCATTATATTCTGAAGAAAACACGCTAGACAAATGCTGTAATAATTGTAATTTTTAATGGATGTGGAGGTCGTATGAGGGGGTCCTTTAACAATTGAACAACTCGAATGAACAACTCAAAAGAAGGTTAGAAGCTCCTTTTATTCTTGTTTGTCCATGTATTATAAGAGCAATTTGGCATCTGCCAAACACCTAAATGTACTCAATAAATGAAAATTAATTACCTATTGCTGTTGCTGTTTACCTGCCAGTTCACCTTATCATCTTGTATTGTCAGAAAAGATACTGTTGAAAAATTATCAAAATATGTCAATCCAAATATAGGGTCAGTGCATAGTCGATGGTTTTTTTACACGCCTGGTGCTGTTCCTTTCGGTATGGCTAAACTTGGACCCTCGACAAATGGCTCGTATGGAAATGCGAGTGGTTGGGAAGCAGTTGGATACGAGGACATTCACAGTTCTATTGAAGGATTCGCCTGTTTTCATGAATTCCAAATTGGTGGCGTGATGCTTATGCCAATTGTTGGAGAGTTAAACAACAATCCGGGTGTTCTTGAGAAACCTGATCAAGGGTATCGATCTCCTTTTAAGAAAGAGAATGAGTATGCTACTTCTGGATATTATTCAGTTCTTCTGGATAAATACAACACCAAAGTCGAACTTACCGCCACCGACCGGGTAGGATACCAGCGTTATACTTTTCCCAAGTCCGATGAATCCTATATTCTATTCGATATCGGAAATAAGTTGGGTGAGAGTGGTGCAGTGGTAGATGCATCCATTACAAAAGTTGACGATACAACCGTAGAAGGCTACGTGGTAACCAAACCAGAATATGTCAAAAAATTTCAACCGGAAGCAACAGTGAAAATGTTCTTTTATGCAAAATTGAGCAAGCCTTCAAAGGAACAAAAATCATTCTTGAGAGGGGATTCGATTAATAATCACCAGGTAGTAAAAGGGATAGGAGCAACCCTTGCGCTAAAATACGAAACATATGAAAATGAGGAAATTACGGTTAAAATTGGACAATCTTATACTTCAATTGAAAATGCGAAACTGAATTATGAAACCGAAGGTGCCAATCAAGATTTTGATGCGGTTAAAGAAAGTGCACTAATGAGGTGGAATGAGATGCTCTCGCGTATAAAAGTAGAGGGTGTTGATGACAATAAAGTCAAATTTTACACGGGTTTATATCACGCTCTTTTGGGGCGTGGACTTGCAAACGATGTAAATGGAGCATATCCTAAAAACGACGGTACGATTGGTGAAATACCGTTGAATAAAGATGGTTTACCAGCACATAATTTCTACAATACAGATGCAATATGGGGAGCGTTCTGGAACCTGACACAATTGTGGGCTGTAGCTTATCCTGAATATTATTCTGATTGGGTGAAAAGCCAATTGCTGGTTTATAAGGAAACAGGATGGTTAGGAGATGGTATCGCGAACAGTAAGTTTGTGTCTGGAGTGGGTACCAATTTTACAGGACTTGCTATTGCCGCTGCTTATAATTGCGGGATCCGTGATTTTGATTTTCAGCTAGGGTATGAGGCTGCATTAAAGAATGAATTAGTTGGATTTAACCGGCCCTCTGGAGCTGGAAAACTTGATGTAGAGGCCTTTGTTGATCTTGGGTATTCCCCATATATTCCGAATGATGATCCATCAATTAAAGATGAGCAGAAGGGATCCGTTTTCGGAGCTTCCCATACTATGGAATATTCATTTAGCAGCTTTGCTGTGTCACAGTTTGCGAAACATTTGGGCAAAGATCAAGATTATCAAAAACTGTCAAAGATGGCCTCAAATTGGGAAAATCTTTTTGACACACAAACCCAGCTCATACGTCCTCGTAAATTAGACGGAAGATTCTTGCAAGATTTTAACCCATTAGCCGCTTGGGAAGGATTTCAGGAAGGAAATGCGATTCAATATACTTTCTATGTACCTCATGAACCCAAAAAATTGATAGATAAAGTTGGACAAAATATATTCAACGATCGTCTGGATAGTATTTTCGTCCAATCTCAAAAGAATACTTTTGGAGGTGGCAAAACGGTGGACGCATTTGCAGGAGTGAATGCGTTATATAACCATGGTAATCAACCGAACCTACACGTGTCTTGGATGTTCAATTTTTCTGGTAAACCACATTTAACACAAAAATGGGTGCGTACAATATGCGATGAATTTTACGGCATTGACGGTATCCACGGTTACGGATATGGTCAAGATGAAGATCAGGGACAATTGGGAGCCTGGTTTGTGATGGCTGGAATGGGGCTGTTTGATGTAAAAGGCTTAACGCAGATCGATCCCGAATTTCAGATCGGAAGTCCCTTATTTGATCGAATTGAAATAAAATTGAATAAATCCTATTATAAGGGTGACAAATTTATCATCGAAGTAAAACAGAATAGTTCAGAAAATAGATATATCCAATCAATCCATAAGAATGGGGATGCTCAGCAATCTGTAGCCATACCTTTTCAAGATATTGTAAATGGTGGATTATTAGAAATAGAAATGGGGAAGGAACCAAACCTTAAGCTTAATTAGTAGGAATTACACGCTATTTTTTTTGGATTGTATAATTACATCGTTTCGTCGTGTTATTTTAGCATCCCATCAAAAAACGATTAGAGGCTTTATTTTTTTTGGGAACAGATCAGTGGTATCCTTATATCTATGAATTCGTGTTTGCCGTTGTCAACTAGGTGATTGATGTTTTTAAGGGCACAGAATTAAAATTTTATGAGTTTATTTTTTAGCTCTAAACCTCTCTAACTCTAATTTTAGTAATTGGTCATAATTTTTTAAAGCATCTTTAATGTACTGCTCTCCTTGGTTATCACCCAATATTTCCGCCATCTTTCTAGCCTGAATCTGGACACGATCTAAATATTTTTTATTCAACTTGCGCAATTTCTCTGCCGAAACACGATCGTGTTTGTAAGGTGTATTTTCTTTGCCTTTCATGGCGTAAATATACTAAATTTGCCGCCATGACAATCGAAGAACTAAAAACTACTTTACTTAGCCGTACCTACGAGGATAATATAAGAATTGGCCCTCATATGGTAGTCTGTAATGCCGAATTATTTCTACAGGCCCAATTCTCGAATTGTGAAAGATGGACAAAAGATTTAGAGAAATGTCCCAGCTATGACCGGTTGCTTTTGTTTTATAAAGCGGTTAACGAAAAATCTACTGATTAGTTTTGTGAGATTCTATTAGAAGTTCTTTTATAAAATAGAGCGTAAAACCCAGAGGTCTTTAGCCTGTGGGATGTAAGCGACTACCCCTGATTGAGTATGTACTCACGAATGGTCTCAGGAGATGCTTCACCAATAGAACAA